>NZ_CP088020.1:2840000-3140000 GCF_021049245.1 Radiobacillus kanasensis
TCATTATTTACCCGCCTCCACTAGCTTTAAGAACGAGTCTGCTTCAAGGCTTGCGCCACCAACTAATGCACCATCAATATCGGACTGTGTTAATAGCTCATCGACATTTGCTGGTTTTACACTTCCACCGTATTGGATACGAACCGCTTCTGCAGCATCTGTGGAGACAACATCTTTTACGACGTTACGGATATGTGCACAAACTTCATTTGCTTGCTCGGAGCTAGCTGTTTTACCAGTTCCGATTGCCCAGATTGGCTCATAAGCAATGATGGTTTGTTTCACTTGCTCTTCGCTTAAGCCTTCTAAAGCTTTTTTCACTTGACCCTCTACAAGCTCATTCGTTTGGTTGCTTTCACGTTGTTCTAACGTTTCCCCTACACAAACGATGGGCACTAAGCCGTGTTGGAAAGCGGCGTGCACTTTTCTGTTCACGGTTTCGTCGGTTTCTGCAAAATATTCACGACGCTCGGAGTGTCCTAAGACAACATAAGTAACACCAATGTCCTTTAACATAACCGGGCTAACCTCTCCAGTGAATGCGCCATTTTCTTCAAAGTGCATGTTTTGCGCAGCAACTTTGACTGGTGTTCCTTCTGCTTTTTGTACTAGTTCAGAAAGATAAGGGAATGGTGCGCAGACAACAGATTCTACTTCCTCAAAAGAAGGAACCTGCCCCTTTGTATCTTCAAGAAATTGAACGGCTTCACTACGAACTTTATTCATTTTCCAGTTTCCCGCAATGACCTTTTTTCTCATTCGATCTCACCTCTCCTATTATTTATCTGATAAAGCTTCCACACCAGGTAGAGCTTTTCCTTCCATAAACTCTAAAGAAGCTCCTCCACCCGTAGAAATGTGGTCCATTTCATCCGCTAAACCGAATTTTTCTACAGCTGCTGCTGAGTCTCCACCACCGATTACTGTGTAGCCTTTCGTTGCAGCAAGAGCATCGGCAACTGCTTTGGTTCCTTTGGCAAATGCATCGATTTCGAATACACCCATCGGTCCGTTCCAAATTACAAGCTTAGAGTCTGCCACAATTTCTGCGTACTTTTCTCTCGTTTTTGGTCCGATATCTAGTGCTTCCCAATCTGCTGGAATTTCTTCGATGCTTACGATTTGTGTATTGGCATCGTTTGAGAAATCATCTGCTACGATAACATCAACAGGCATAACCATATTGACGCCTTTGTCTTTTGCTTTTTGCATGAATTCTTTAGCTAAATCAATTTTATCTTCTTCTAGAAGAGATTTCCCGATTTCAAAGCCTCTCGCTTTCACAAATGTATAAGCAAGACCACCACCGATAATGAGGTTATCTACTTTATCTAAAAGATTTTCGATAACACCGATTTTATCTTTTACTTTTGCACCACCAATAATGGCAGTGAATGGATGGTCTGGATTTGATAATGCCTTTCCTAGAACATTTAATTCTTTTTCTAGTAAAAACCCGGCTACCGCAGGTAAATGATCCGCAATACCAGCTGTTGAAGCATGGGCACGGTGTGCAGCACCGAATGCATCATTCACGAAAAGGTCAGCCATGGAAGCAAACTGTTTCGCTAATTCAGGGTCGTTTTTCTCTTCTCCTGGTTGGAAGCGAACATTCTCAATTAACAAAACATCTCCATCTTGCAGCTGAGAAATAGCTTGGCTCACTTCATCGCCATACACTTCATCCGTTTTGGTTACGGTTTGACCTAATAAATCGCTAAGGCGTTTGGCAACAGAATCGAGTCGTAAATCTTCTGCTACTTGGCCTTTCGGACGTCCCAAGTGACTTGCTAAAATAACTTTTGCACCTTGTTCGACTAAGTATTGGATCGTAGGAAGTGCAGCACGAATTCTCGTGTCATCACTTACCTCACCGTTACTTAGAGGAACGTTAAAATCTACACGACAAAACACTTTTTTACCTTTTACATCTACGTCACGAATCGTTTGTTTGTTCATTGCGGATTACCTCCTTCATGTCTCACTTTCCATATGTAACCGACGGATGCTTGATAAGGGAAAAAGGGAGGAGAATCATTCCCCCTCCCCTATTTCACTTTCTTATAGTCCTTGTTTTTTAAGAAATACAGCTAAGTCTACACAACGGGAAGAGTAGCCCATTTCGTTATCGTACCAAGAAACTACTTTTACCATGTTGCCTTCCATTACCATTGTAGAAAGTGCATCAATAGTAGAAGAGTTAGTGTTTCCAACATAGTCAGCAGATACTAGTGGCTCTTCACTGTATCCAAGGATACCTTTCAAGTGTCCTTCTGCAGCTTCTTTGAATGCTGCGTTTACTTCGTCAGCTGTAACATCTTTATCTAACTCTGCAACTAAGTCTACTAAAGAACCGTCTGGAGTTGGTACACGCATAGCCATACCATTTAATTTACCTTTTAGTTCAGGTAGTACTAGAGATACTGCTTTTGCAGCCCCTGTAGATGTAGGGATAATGTTTTCTGCAGCAGCACGTGCACGACGGTAATCTTTATGTGGTAAGTCTAAAATTTGTTGGTCATTTGTGTAAGAGTGAACCGTAGTCATCATACCGCGTTTTAAACCAAATTTATCGTTAAGTACTTTTGCGAATGGTGCAAGACAGTTTGTTGTACAAGATGCGTTAGAGATAACGTGGTGGCTACCTGCATCGTATTTGTCTTCGTTAACACCCATTACTAGTGTAATATCTTCGTCGTTTGCTGGAGCAGAGATTACTACTTTTTTAGCGCCTGCATCAAGGTGTTTTTTCGCATCTTCACGTTTTGTGAAGCGTCCAGTAGATTCGATAACTACCTCTACACCAAGATCTCCCCATCCAAGATTTGCTGGATCGCGTTCAGAAAGAACTTTGATTTCTTTACCCGCTACAACTAAGTTCGTTCCATTTACTGTCACTTCTTCTTCTAGCTTTCCGTGAACAGAATCATATTTCAATAGATGTGCTAGCATGTTAGCATCTGTTAAATCGTTTACCGCAACAACTTCTACCTCGTTGTTTTTAAGTGCTTGACGGAATACGTTACGGCCAATACGTCCAAAACCATTAATACCTACTTTTACAGTCATTGATATTTCCTCCTTAAGAAATCTAAATTTATATTAAAAGGGATGAGTCCCCTAATAAACGATGTGCAGCAGCTTCGTCCGTAATGAGGACGTTGCTTTTTCCTTGCTTGAAATACGATTGAATCGCAGTAGCTTTCGATTCACCACCAGCGATTGCAATCACACAGTTTGTGTGTGCCAAATCCTCTAGCTGCAATCCTACTGTGCGCACTTTATACACGACATCCCCATCTTCATTGAAGTAATATCCGAAAGCCTCACTGACCGCTTTCCGAGACGTAATCGTATCTAGTACTTCTTGCGATGCCTTTCTTCGCTTGGCCATCGTCCATGCATCGCCAATTCCGTGAATAACAACATCAGATGCCTTAATGAGTTCCAAAATTTCTATAATGGAAGGCTCTGCAATAATGGACTGGTAAGATTCTTCCCCGATTGGGTCTGGAACATACAATAATCGGTACTTTCCATTTGCTTTTTTGGCCATTTCGGCACAAATGGAATTAGCTTGATTTTCTACTCGTTCTCCAAGTCCACCTCTGGCTGGGACGAACATGCAATTTTGCGCATTTTCTAACGGTGTCATCATCTCCGCAACAGCAGTCATCGATGTACCACCCGTCACCGCAACCGTTTGATTGGATTGAAGAATCGAACGTAAATAACTTACACACGCTTTACCCATTTCTTGTTTTACCCAATCATGATCATCACTATTACCAGGAAGGACAATTACATGATCTAATTGAAGCTTTTCTTTGACCCTTCGTTCGAGTGTACCGAGTCCAGCGGATTCCTTCATGAAGTCGGCAAGCTGTTCCAACACTTTATTGCCTTCTGGTGTTAGGTGCATTCCTTTCGATGTTACGTGGATAAAGCCTTGGTTGCCGAGAAAATCAATCTCACTTCGAATCAATCGTTCCGCCATATCAGTATTGTCTGATAAACTTCGCCGACCAATTGGCTCAAGCAAATGAATCTTGTGTAAAATGTTGTACCTACGCTGCATGATATCGAGCAGATCTGGGAATAATTTTTTTTGAAGATCTATTAGTGCTCGCATGTTTTAACTCCTTCATTACGACTTGGGATGTTTTTGTCCCTGCTAGTCATATTCTGTCCCGCATACAGCAAAAGAATACTACTTCCCTTTCTATTTTAGCAGATTGATTTTTTATCCACAACTATAATTCTACAAATTAACCAATATTTAATACTTGCTTTACACGGTCGATGTCGATTCGACCATAATCAATCACTTCTCCATCATGTTCTAGGACTGGAATCATGAGTTGATACTTTTCTAGAATTTCGTCGTCTTCATAAATATCTATCTCTCGTATCGTTATATTCAAATCATCTTGAAAAAGCTCCAACAAGAGCTTAGCTTCTTCACATAAATGACATTCCCTTTTTGTATAGAACAAAACTTCTTTCACGTTAATTTCCTCGTTTCTTTCTATATTTAGATGATAGAATCCCCATTTGTTCTCGGTACTTCGCGACTGTCCTTCTTGAAATCTGAATGGAGTAGCTTTCCTGTAATTGCAGTCTAATTTTCTCATCAGAGAATGGCTTATGTCGCTTTTCTTGGTGAATAATCTCCTTTATGCGCTGCTTCACGGAATAGGAAGAAACAAGCTCCCCTTCTTCCTTCATCAAACTTCTTTGCAGAAAAAATTGCAAAGAAAATGTTCCATGAGGAGTTTGCACATACTTTTTCCGCAAAAGTCTACTTACAGTAGATATGTGAACATCTAGATCCTTTGCTAGATCTTTTAATGTTAAGGCTTGTACATAGCTCGGTCCATGATCAAAAAATGCCCGTTGCTTTTCTAGTAATAATTCCAACACACTTTCTAAATGAAGCTTTCGAAATTGAATCGAGGTTTCTAACCAATCAAGCTGTTTTCTTCTTTCCTTTATATATTTTCTCGTTTCCTTATCAAATGAATCCGTTTGAATATATGCCGGATCTAGTTGAAACCTTGGGTTGTTCCAATGGTGGATCCTAATCTCCCAGTTCCCTTTATCATCCTGTTTAACCTCCGCATCTGGAGTTATGTAATCAATGGATGGTCTTGATAGTAATTGACCTGGTTTTGGGTGACATCTTTTAATATGATCGATGCTACTTAGCGCTATATCCTCAGAAACTCCATACGTCTGGCAGATTTCCTCCAAATTGGATTGAGCGACCCAATCCAAATGATGCTTGACGAGCAACAGAGCAACGTCATCCTCTGGATAGTGTGCTTTTAATTGGAGAGATAGACATTCTGTTAAATCACGAGCTCCCATTCCCTTTGGTTCAACGGATTGAATTAGCGTTAACGCATCACTAATATCAGCGTGATCCGCTCCACAGTCCAAAGCCCACTGATCCACTGAAAGGCTTAAATATCCATCTTCATTTAAGTTATCTATTCCATATTCCACTATTTTCATCATGGAATCGGATAGAGAATGATCCACGAGTTGTTCCTTAATTTGATCGTATAAAGATAGGGGTGGATTACTGGTCATTTCACTCACTTCGACATTCGAAGTATGCATTTTTCCTCCGAGCGGATAGTCAATTGTTTCAATCAAAGGATTTTCTTCTGCAACATCTTGAACAAAGTTCATGATTTCGGTTGCATTCATTTGAAGAAGTCCAATGGATTGAGACAGCTTTTGCGTCATTTTCCACTGAAGTGCTTGTGTGAGTGTTTGTTTTTGCATAGTCCACCCTCCTTTATTTATTGTGTCTTTTGCGATTCCAAATGGATTTATTCTTTTGATAGATCCCATTTCCTGTAAGGAAAGTAACATAAGTAACAGGATTTCTAAATAATGAAAGCGTTTCTATATATCTTCACTATATCCCAGAACCCCAGCACCTGACAATCACCTGCCTAAAACTAAACCCATTAAACAAGGTTGGGAGGCAAAGGACACCTGTCCCACCATTCGCCCCTCATAAGCCCACTTATAGGATGTCCCTGCGTATCCTAGTATTGCTTTGAATTAGGTTTCCTCGGGACAAGCATCAAAGAGGTAAACTCGTAGTAGTCGCCTGCCGTGCCCATCGGCATATAACCTCACCACTTACGTCGCAATTTATATAAAACTTGCAACAATATTCACAAAAGTACCCAAAAACAAAATCCGAACTGATTCGAATTCTAATTAAAGAAGTTCGAACTATAGTTCGGATGTAATTAAATCATTTTTGTCCCAGCCTTTTTGTTAAGCTAACTCAGAGGCTAGTGCTAGTGCGTTGGTTAAGCTCTCTTGATTTTCTTCCATTCGATATCCTTTGATATTCGGTTGAGCATGAAGAAGACTGCGGATTTCTGTTTCTTTTCCTGTAACAATCGAACAACTAATGGATTGGCTCTGAACGGTCACCTTCCAATGATTAAGGACCCTTACATTGTTATTTGCAACATCTCCAACTAAAAACCAGCTTTGCTCATCTCGATGGAAGCCTGTTACAAAGCTAACATCTGTAACAGGTGTTTTCTTATTTTGCAGATGGAAAAGGTTTACGAGATCCTCTATAATGGCACTCGCCGTAGGTAACGCTCCCGCTCCTGGTCCTTCTAATTTGACGTTTCCGACGATATCACCTGTTACGATTACGGCATTTTCCACACCTTCCACGGAATATAAAGAGTGCGAACTAGGTAAAAGAACGGGCTCCACTTTCGCTTGTACTTCTTTCCCGACACTTTCCAATGTAGCTACAAGCTTAATTCGACAACCGATCGATTCTGCGGCGATAATATCAGGAAGGGAGATATGACGAATCCCTTGATGGATGACTTGTTCCCAATTGGGCTGCTTTCCATATAAGAGATCCGATAGAACCATTAGCTTATAAAAAGCATCCCAACCATCAATGTCATTACTCGGATCCGCTTCCGCGTATCCTTTTTCCTGTGCCAACCGTAAGGAATCTTCAAAGCTGGACTGTGTTTCTCGAATATCGGTCAAAATATAATTGGATGTTCCATTCAGGATTGCTTCAACTTTTTGAACCTGATTGACCTGGAGCAAGTGCTTCAGCGTACTGATAACTGGAATACCACCAGCAACAGCTGCCTCAAATTCCAAGCGAACCTGATGTTTCTCCGCTTTTTCACGAAGAGTTCCTCCACGATGTGCAATCAGTTCCTTGTTAGCTGTTATGACATGAAAGCCTCTTTCGATTGCTTTCGTTACATACGTAAATCCTGGCTCCACTCCTACAATAGCTTCGATTACCACGTCTAAGTCTGGAATGTTTAAAATGTCTTCGATGTCAGAACTCACAACGACATTCTCGCCAATCTCTCGCTTTTTGCTTGTATTCTTAATTAATACGCCGACGACTTCTACTTCACGCCCAAGCAAAGATTGTAGTCGTTGTTGATGTGTTTGCACCGTTTGGTACACGCCACTTCCTACTGTACCAAAACCTAATAATGCGATTTTCAATGATGACATGTACTTCCCTCCTTACACGTGAAGCTGCTTACTTTTATCAATTTCTTTTTGCTTTAGTTCTCGCCGCAAAATCTTTCCGCTTATTTTTGTCTTTGGTAGTTCATCCATGACTTCAATTTCTCGAGGAGCTGCATGTGCGGACAAATGTTTTCGGACAAACAAGCGGATTTCCTCTAACAGTTCTTCCGATTCTGTAAAACCAATACGTAGTTTAATAAATGCTTTTACAAGCTCCCCACGAACTGGATCAGGCTTGCCAATTACCCCTGCTTCCGCAACAGCAGGATGTTCAATCAGTTTACTTTCCACTTCGAAAGGACCAATTCTTTCTCCAGAAGAATTGATCATATCGTCACTTCTACCTTGGAAAAAGACATACCCTTCCTCATCTTTAAGCGCCAAGTCACCTGAGATATACCATCCATCATATTGGAAGTAAGAAGCAAATTTACCTTTATTGCCCCAGATTTCTTTCATGAGTCCTGGCCATGGTGCGCGAATCGCTAACTGCCCAACCTCTCCAGCCGGTAGCTGGTTACCTTCATCGTCTAATATGCCAACCTCAATGCCAGGGAACGGTCTTCCCATCGATCCTGGTTTAATAGGTTCAGAAGGAAGGTTTACAATAAGATGTCCGCCAGTTTCTGTCATCCACCAGGTGTCATGGATACGCAGGTTCAAGTTTTTCCAAGCCCAATGTACAACTTCAGGGTTCAATGGTTCTCCTACACTCAAGACGTGGCGTAGGGAAGTCAAGTTATACTTTTTATATAAGTCTCCTTGAGACATGAGCATTCTGAACGCGGTTGGCGCACTGTACCATGTTGTAATCTTTAAGTCTTCGATTAATTGGAACCAATTTTCCGCTTTAAAGCGTCCGCCTTGAATGACGATTGTAGCTCGATTAAGCCATGGGGCAAATAAACCATAAACACTTCCGGTTACCCAACCCGGGTGGGAGGTACACCAGTACACATCATCGTCTCGAACATCTAGCACCCATTTACCTGATTGCAGGTGGTGTGTGACAGCGCGATGGGCATGGAGAACTCCTTTAGGTTTTCCTGTAGATCCACTCGTATAATGGATAATCAAGCCATCCTCTGGATCCACCCACTCGGTTAATTCTCCTGCTTCTTGATATGGAGCTGCCTCTATATCTTCCGCATATAGAATCGTTTTTAAGGACGGAATATCCGCACGTGGAACGCGTTGTCCTAGTTCACGATCGGTTATTAATACGGTTCCTCCACAATCATTGATCCGGTCACGAACCGCATCCTCCATGAAAGCTTCGAATAATGGACCGGCAATAGCCCCTACTTTAATGACTGCTAAAATCGCAATATAACATTCTGGATTCTTCGGTAAAAAAACAAAAACACGATCACCCTTTTGAACGCCATGTTCCTTAAGGATACGCGCATAATGATCTGTTTTTTGTTTCACTTCCCGAAACGTATAACTTCTCTTTTCATCGTCCTCTTCATTGACGTAATAGAGGGCGACCTTGTCTCCATATCCATCTGCAACATGACGGTCAATCGTCTCATAAGCAGCATTTAATTTTCCGGATTGGTGGAAGCTTAACTCAGGAGCAGCTTGCTCCCACGAAAAGTCTTTTACAACTTGCTGATAGTTATCTATATTGTAAGTCCCTGGTTTCGGTTGAATGATGCTCAATAGTTGGTCTGTCACGGTGTATCCCCCCAGATTATGATCCGATTTTGACTCGATTTAAATCTAAGCTATCTAATATCTCTGTTTTATAGGTTGCTAGTGTTTGGCTGCCACGGGCACGAGGTCGAGGTTCGTCTAATAATATCTCTCTATCTATTTCCCCCGGCTGGCCACGTAGGATAATAATCCGATCACATAAATAAAGTGCTTCATCAATATCGTGCGTAACCATGACAATCGTAGACTGATAGGCTTCCCATACGTCTAACAGTAAATCCTGTAATTGCATTTTCGTAAACGCATCTAAGGCACTAAATGGTTCATCTAATAGTAAAATCTCTGGGGATGTTACTAGAGCACGAGCAATCGCGACACGCTGCGCCATTCCTCCAGAAAGCTGTCTTGGATAAAGGTGTGCACACTCACCAAGTCCAACACTTTCTAAATAGCGCTTTGCCTTTTCTTCTTTTGCTTTTTTAGATCCTTTTAATCCAAACGTAACGTTCTCCATGACAGACAACCATGGAAGCAAACGTGGTTCTTGAAAAATAAATCCAGTTGTATCGTGTACACCCTTTGCTACGTCATCATTAATCAAAATTTGCCCTTCGTAATCTTGGTCTAATCCAGAAATGGCCCGTAGCAACGTACTTTTCCCACATCCACTCGTGCCTAACAAACCAATGATTTCTCCCGGCTTCGCCGTAAAGGAAATATCGTTTACCGCTGCCTTTCCGTTGAAGGAACGGGATACATGTTGTAATTGTAAACTCATACTTCTTCTCCTCCTTTACGATTTCACCATTCGGTCTTGCCAGTGTAAGGTTTTATTTTCAATCACTTTTAACACCCAGTCTGTTAGCTTTCCAATTATGGCAAACAGAATGATACTCGCAATGATGGTTTCTGGGGATAATGTGTTTTGACCAAGAACAAGTAAATAGCCTAGCCCTTGACTTGCCCCCATTAATTCCGCCGCAACAACGAACATCCAGCCTAATCCCAGTCCACTTCTTAAACCAACTAAGAAGGAAGGGAGTGATGCCGGTAAAATAATTCTGCTTACTAACTGGAAGGTGTTTAATCCATACATCTTTCCAACTTCAATTAATTTTCGGTCTACTCCTAAAACCCCACTCACAATATTTAAATAAACAGGGAAGAAAACCCCTACAGCAATCATGGCGATTTTGGAAGGCTCTCCAATCCCCATCCATAATATGAACAATGGAACCCATGCTAACGATGGGATAGAGCGAAATGCTTGAATAAGCGGATCAAAGATTTTTTCTGCTTTTTGATAAAAACCAACAAGCGATCCTAAAAGGACCGCCGCTAGCGTTCCTAACACAAAGCCAGCAAACACTCTATATGTTGTAATCCCTATATGTCCCCACAGGGAACCATCCTCCGCTAACCCGAGGATGGTTTGTAGGATAACAGTTGGTGCAGGTAATTGATAGGAGGGGAATACTTGAAGCCGACTGAGTATCTCCCAAGCTATCAATAATAGAATTGGCAGGATGCTTCCTAATAAAATTCTGTTATTTAAAAGATTCCTGTTTGCTTTTGTTGCTTTCGTCTGCTTCTCATTTGTCACAAGAACAGATGTAAGTTCTCCCTGATTCTTTGCCACGTTATTCCCTCCTCTCTTTATTTACTCTACAACCTCTTCCGCAAAGGAAGGATCGATTAATTCGTCTGTAAGCTTTTCAATGTCTGCGTCTGCTTTAATAACTTCTCCTGCTTGAAGGACCTTACCAGCTTCAAGGATGGCTGTTTTTTGTACATCACCAGGAACTGGTTGAGAAAAGTCATTACGTTCCATTTGAATTTTCGCTACATCAACCGAAATTCCGGCTTCCTCCGCGACTAACTCTGCAAGCTCATCTGGGTTTTCAATCGCCCATTTTCTAGCTTTTTCATATACTTTAATAACCCGCTCCACATATTCTGGATATTTCTCAGCAAATTCTTCTCTTACGTTTAAGAAACCATACGTATTAAAATCTGCGTTCCGATAGAACAACTCTGCACCAGATTCCAATTCAAGTCGTGCCATATGTGGATCTAATCCAGCCCAAGCATCTACAGAACCAGAAGTTAAAGCAGAAGCTCCGTCGCCATGTTGTAAGTTCACGATCTCGATGTCATCCGGTGAAACACCTTCCGCATCTAGAGTACGTAACAAGAAAATGTATGGGTCTGTTCCTAGCGTTGCAGCGACTTTCTTTCCTTTTAGATCTTGAACACTTGTAATGCCAGAGTCTTTGTTGGTTACTAGTGCTGTCCATTCAGGTTTTGAATATAGATAAACGTTTTTGATCGGTGCTCCGTTTGCTTTTGACATAAGAGCTGCAGCCCCAGCAGTAGATCCAAAATCAACACTGTCACTGTTTAAGAATTCCAAAGCTTTGTTACTTCCTTGACTTAGTGCCCAGGTTACGTCAATGCCATCTTCTTTAAATTCTTCTTCTGCCCAACCAAACTTTTTCAATACTAAGCTTGTTGGTGAGTAGTAAGCATAATCTAAACGGATTTCTTCTGGTTTTTCTGCGGAATCAGCTGATGATGATCCACAAGCCGCTAGCACGACAAGTAAAAGTCCGAACGTTACAATAGCTAAGAAACTTCTAATGTCAATCAATGGTATCTTTTTCATGGTTTATATCCCCTCTTCTTCTATCTCTTTTTTTTAATCTTTTCGCATACTTTGCTTTCTAGCTACAGCAGTTGACATACACTTCGCTTTCCGCGGGCGACCAGCGAGCCTCCTCGCTCGCCAAGACCGCCACTGTAGGGTCTCACTTTGGCCGCTGTTCCCGCAGGAGTCTACATGTATGGCAACTGCTAAATAGAATTTCACCCAAAATACAATTTTTGAGCAGTGCTCCGTAAAAGAACCTAGTTTTAAATCTCACAAGCGTAAGTCGAGATTGTTCCTCTTAAACGCTGTGCTTCTTTATACGTGCATCGGTTGTGTATAACTTGCAAGCCGGCTTCTCTGGCTATCTCTGCAGCTTCTGGTGAGACAACTCCTTCTTGCAACCAGAAGATTTTAGGTTTTACTTTTACCGCTTCTTTCGCAATTTCGATAGCAGCCTCTGGACTTCTAAATACTTGAACAATATCAATTGGGAACGGAACACTTGAGATGTCTGGATACGCTTTTTCTCCCAGTATTTCTGTTTCTCTTGGGTTAACCGGAACAATCTTATAGCCAAGTCTTTGCATCTTTCTCGCAAGACGATGACTTGGTCTCGCTTCTTTTCCACTCAATCCAACAATAGCTAATGTTTTCTGACGTTGTACCGGCTTTCCGTCTTCTTCTATTGTTTCATTTGGAGAATTCAGAGCCCACTTGATGACCCCTTCATCATTGACTACGATCTCCCCTTGCTCATCTTCGGTATCAGTTGCTTTTGCTAACGCTTGGTTTAAATCGTTTTTCAAATCTCTTAAAGATTCAATTCCAACGGATAAGCGAACGAGCTCTTCTTTAACGCCTGTTAATTCCAACTCTTCTTTCGATAACTGCTGGTGCGTAGTGGATGCTGGGTGGATGATTAAAGATTTTGCATCTCCGACGTTGGCTAAGTGTGACCAAAGCGCTACGTTATTGATCAGGCTACTTCCTGCTTCCTTACCACCTTTAATACCGAATACGATAACGGAGCCGAAGCCATTTTTAAAAATTCGTTTCCCAATCTCATGGGCCGGGTGCGTTTCCAAACCAGGATAGGACACCCATTCAACTGCAGGATGATCTTGTAAGTATTCAGCAAGCTCTAGTGCATTTTGATTATGTCGTTCCACTCGTAAGTGCAACGTTTCTAGACCTTGGATTAATTGCCAAGCGTTGAATGGACTTAAGCTCGCTCCAAAGTCACGCAGCAATTGAACTCGAACCTTTGTGCTAAATGCTAATGTTCCAAAATCAACCGCATAACGGATGCCACCGTAGCTTTGATCTGGTTCTGTGAACTGTGGATATTTTTCCGAGTTCCAGTCGAAGTGTCCACCGTCTACGATGATTCCTCCAATTGAAGTTCCGTGTCCGCCAATCCATTTTGTAGCGGAATGGACAACTACATCGGCACCTAGCGTGATTGGCTTACAAACATGTGGTGTGGCGAACGTGTTATCAATAATCAATGGAACGCCTGCTTCATGTGCGATAGTTGCTACTGCTTCAATATCTAATACATGTAAGCCAGGGTTTCCGATTGTTTCCCCGAATATTGCTCTTGTTTTATCTGTGATTGCTTCTTTAAAGTTGTTTGGATCAGTTGGATCTACGAATTTCACATTAATTCCGTATCTCGGTAATGTGGTGGAGAACAAGTTATAAGTCCCACCGTAAAGATTCGTAGCAGCAACAATTTCATCACCTGCACTTGCTAGGTTTAAGATGGATAGCGTGATAGCTGACATCCCCGAAGATGTTGCAACAGCAGCAACCCCTTCTTCTAAAAGAGCTAAACGTTTTTCAAATACGTCAACAGTTGGATTTCCAATTCGAGAGTAAATGTTTCCGGGTTCATCAAGTGCAAATAACCGTTCTGCGTGCTCTGTATCATGGAACACATAAGAAGTAGTTTGATAGATTGGCACTGCTCTTGATCCCGTTGTCGGGTCTGGTGATTGGCCACCGTGTAAAGATAACGTTTCTAAATCATACGTCGTGTTGGTTTGGTTATTTTTTTCTGTCATTTATGATTCCCCCTGAAAGTTTTTGTTCATTTAAAATATGTGTTCAAAAAGGAGGACAAAAAGCGCAAGGAAATTCAAGGCGGCGCTGCTTCGAGTACCGGAATGTATGTTTTTAGATACATGAGGAACGGAGAAGCAAGCCAACGCAGAAGTTCAACGCGATTTTTCCCGGACTTTTTGAACCTCCTCTCATTAAAAAAACCCACTTCATAAGAAGAGGGCGTTATATTCCTCCCCTTATCTTCCAGGATTTCTCCTGCAGGAATTAGCACCTTGTTAAGCAAAAAGCTTAATGGTTGCCGGGCGTCATCGGGCCAGTCCCTCCGCCTCTCTGGATAAGAGATTCATTATTTAATTTAGTTGAAGTTTTTAAACACTCATTAAAAGTTATTCATACTTTACTAGGTTTTTTCTGTTTTGTCAAAACATTTTTAGTTTTCAAATAATACTTTTTTATAATTCTAGTTTTCCTTCTAGCAAATGTCCCCATTTTTCAAATTCAACCAGAAAACCATCGTGTCCAAATCTTGTTTCGACTTTATGGAAGTCTGCTGGATGACCGGATTTTTGAAGTGAATCAATAAAGCTTTCCAAATCTTTGGTCGGAAAAAGAAGATCCCCTTCATACCCTATCGCATAAACAGGTGCTTTAATTTGAGTGATTGCTTCTTCGATTCCATTTCTTCCTCTTCCTAAGTCATGTGTATCCATTGCTTTCAAAAGGTACAAGTAGCTGTTCGCATCAAAACGCTTCGTAAGCTTTTTACCTTGGTAATCCAGATACGATTCTATTTCATAGGCGATTTCTTGATGCGTAACACCGACAGGACCTCGTTGTTCACGACCAAAACGTTCATTGAATAAATCACCAGATCGATACGTAATCATCCCTACCATTCTTGCCAAGCTTAGTCCATGCTCTGGAATCGCATCTTGCGAGTAGTTTCCATTGTTCCATTTTGGATCTTGAAAGATAGCAAGCCTCGCAATGTTATTAAAAGCTATCGCATAGTCACTTAAATATGGTGTAACTGCTAAAGGAAGAAGCATATCCATAAAGTCTGGATACAAGACACCCCATTCCAATACTTGCATTCCACCTAAAGAGCCCCCTAACACCGCTCGCATGTGTGCAACCCCTAGTATATCCAAAGCTTTCTTTTGTGCAAACACCATATCTCGAACCGTAACAAATGGGAAATCCGTTTGATACGGCTTGCCTGTTTTTGGATTGATACTTAAAGGACCAGTAGAGCCATTACACCCTCCTAATACATTAAATGAGAGCGTCTGATATTTTTTAAGATCTACATGACCAGATTCTTTTACAAGTCCAGACCAGTATCCTGGGTTCTCTTTGTCCCCAACTGCCTCATGACTTCCCGTCAATGCGTGGCATATTAAAATAACAGGTGCATTTTTCGGTCCTGCTTTTTCATAGACAAGTTCCACGTCTGGTAGGATAGTTCCTGATTCTAAAGGAAGATCCCCTATTGATATTGTCCCCGTTTCCCTTGATTCGGCTACTTTCACCTTCATAGGAAACACGACCACCTTTCCCCAGCTAAATTTTATCTATCTAATGAAGTAAAGTACTAAATTAAAAGGACTTACTGACCAGATGTATGCAGCAACATCGTAGCTTATGTCGGAAAATAAATATTAAAAAAACCTCTCTAGAAGATTAGAGAGGTTCAACATTTGTCGTTTCACTCCTTATCTTCCAAGCAATTTTGCTTAGCAGGAATTGGCACCTTTTTAAGCCGTTGCTTAAAGGTTGCCGGGTTTCATCGGGCCAGTCCCTCCACCTCTCTGGATAAGAAAAATATTCATATTTTCATGAATAAATTGGTATATTCGATTAACAAGAAGTTTAGCATGCTAACTAATGAGTGTCAACAATATTTACGCCTAAATATTTGGAATGTTCCTTCGTATTCATGAATAACTTTTTTGACTATGAGAAGGAATCCGCGTATATTCAGTATAACAATAGAAACATGTTGTTTTACTTTCATTACGTGGAAAGGAGAATTTCCATGGCTACCTATAAACAACTTGCTAATAGTATTCAATTTTCAATAGAGGATGACGTAGTTCGGGTTGTGTCTCATGATCCAACATTGACCCATATTGGAAGTGGTAGGAGTGCTGCTGTTTTTCAGTTGGAAAACAAGTCCTTGGCCCTAAAAGTTTTTTATCCTACTTTTTCTCATCTTGCGTCAGAAGAAGCAGATATATACAACATGTTAGAAGGAATTCCATACTATCCATCCTTAGCCGACTATGGAACTAACTATATTGTGATGGATTATATCGAAGGAAAAACGTTTTTCCAATGCTTATCCGCTGGGATTCATGTTCCAATAGAAGCTATCCAAAGCGTGGATGACGCTTTGGAATTAGCAAAGGAAAGAGGATTAAACCCATCCGATATTCACTTGCGTAACATCATCCTTACCTCTGAGTACGAGGTCAAAATCATTGATGTGGCCCGGTTTAGACAAAAAAAGGAATGCACTCAATGGCATGATCTAAAGACAGCTTATTTCAACTTCTATTCGAAACCATTCTTCCCGAAACGCCTATCTGAGCAGAATTTGAATCGAATTGCAAAACTTTACAAGAACAAACTTATCCCAGTCCCTCATAAAATCCGATATAAAAAAGCAAAGTAGAGAGGAGAACTTCTTTTTTCCTCTCTCTTTTCATGTTGACCCATAATGCTATACTTTAATTGGAGGTGATTCAAATGAAGGATTTTATTCTTATGATTGCGGCTTTTGTAAATGGCATTCATGATTTTATACTTGATACGGTCGGACTTCATTTAACAGATAAAGCATTACATTTTTGGATTCTTGGTTTTATTGGAATCGTAACTTTTTTTATCGTTCTTTCCGTCTTCACATTACTTTCTAAGCTTAAGTTTAGCATTACAATTCTTTCTTTTGTCTACACCTTTACGATTATGATCGTCCTAGTATTCGCAATCGAATTGCAGCAAGCCATTACGAATCGAGGAAATATGGAATTTGCAGATGCAGTTATAGGGCTTTGGGGATTTGTTGCTTTTTTCCTTGTTTATACAGTGTTAGCCCTAATCATTCTCGGAATAGTTCGTTTGATAAAAGGAAAAAAACGAAAAACACTATTTTATTAAGAGGTGTCCAATGACTGAAAAAGAAACACAAGGTTCCAAAAAAGTTGGTTTACAAGGTCTACACACCTTAGTAGCCATTTCATTATTGCTCGTTGCCGCGTTGAATCCAGCTATTTCTTTTGTTGTTTTTATTGCGGTCTTTTTCTTTTACCTTGCTCTTATTAATCTTTTACAGAAAAAAATAAAATTAGGATTAGTGCTTATCGCCCTTTCTATATGTGTCTATTTCTTGAAAAACTACATCTAAATGTCTAGTATTTACCGAATTTTTCCTATAATATAGAACATATAGCCTATGTTGGAGGATATTTTATGAATAACGGAGAAGTTCATCAATTTTTAAATTTATTTCGTGGCGCTTACAAAGTCATTGAACATGACTGGCAGACAGCTGCACAAGAAGAAGGAATAACGATTGCAGAGCAGCATATCATATGGATCTTACATCTCGAAAAAGAGATTTCCACTACCAGAATTGCAGAGCTTGGGCTTTGGAAGCTAACGACGGTCATGCAGGTCATTAAAAGAATGCAGCAAAAAGGCCTCGTACATACTTCGAAAAATCCTGCAGATAAACGAATATCTTTCCTTTCTCTAACGGAAAAAGGGGAAGGTATTTGGAAAAGATCACAGGAACACGAATTGTCATTCGTAAACTTTCTAGCCAAGTATGAAAAGGAGAGCGAGTCTCTTGCCCCTTTGCTTGAATTTCTGAGGTCTATTAATGCAACGTTTCACGGCGATGAATTTGTCCATTGGGTGGAGGAAACATCGAAAGAGAACTAAAAGAAAAGTGGATTTCGAAAATGAAATCCACTTCCTCTTTTATTTGATTGGTATCCAAATCTCCGAATAAAGATCTGGACTAAACGGATCATCGTCCGAATACACTTCTAGTTCCGGAGTCCCTGCATGCTGATAGCCACTGGAAGGAAACCACTCGGAATAGATTTGCTTCCATACATTTTGCATCGAATCCGGCATCGGTCCATGCACTTCAAAAATCGCCCACTTCGATTTCGGTACTTCCAAACTTTCAAACTCTTCTGGAACATCCCCTTCATGTGCTGCTGCAATCCAATATTCTACCGATTTCGATTCCTGATGATCCGCACACACTCCAAGTACTCCCTTAACAGGACCATTATTTAAGGAGAATAAAACTTGATCGGTGCCCTGTCCATTAATTTCGTCCCACATTTTCGGGATTTCACGGTTGTTTTCTTCATTTTCGATGGAAAATCTTCTTCTTATTCCGACAATCTGAAATGCTTCCTGCTCCACAATCCTGTATTGCATAGGATCTACTCCCTTCAGACTCACCTGAATGACCAGGCGGTTATAAGATTGTAGCTTTCCCGAATACTTTCGTGCCTCACTAGGAGATAAGTCGTGCTGTCTACGGAAAGCCTTCGTAAAAGCCTCCGGAGTGTCATAGCCATATTTGTAGGCGATATCAATTACTTTCACATCCGACTTTGTCAGTTCATGAGCAGCAAGAGTTAGTCGGCGCCGTCTCACATAATCCCCTACTGTACTATCAGTCAAAATCGAAAATGCGCGTTGAAATTGATACATGGAAGCATTTGCTTCTTTGGCAATTTGCTCGATCGTAATATCTTCTAACAAATGCTCTTCGATAAAATCAATTGCTTTTTGTAATGAATCCACCCAACTCATCTATGACTCCCTCCTTATCTCCATAGTAAAAGTTTGTGTAATCGAATTCCTGTCCGTTTGTGCTCAATTGTGTCAGGTTTTTATGAATGGTAGAATTGTCTTAATTTCCGTTTAATTCTTTATAGGCTATTACTTTTAATGCAAGTAATTCTTCTTCTGTTAATGTTTCTCCTACTTTATTTAGAATTTCTTGTTTTTCTTCCGTGGTTATACCATCTGAAACTTTTGCTTGGATATCTTGCACTTCACTTATTCCCATTTTTTTAATGATCGTTTTTGTTGCTTCTTCTTTTGTTGTGAATGGCAAGGTACTCGGATCAACATTTTCCGCTCCTTCCAAAAAAGATTGCAGCTGAGGATCCTGCTCAATTTGTTGCTTTATCGCGTCTAATTCGCCACTGCTTTCCAACTCTGCTGAAACATAATCCACCATTTTATCCGAAGCATACTTCACACCGAAGTGATATGCACCAAATCCAAGAGCAACAAGTATGACGACGATTACTAGTAATATTTTAAACAGTTTCATTTTGAATCTTCCTTTCTATAATGCCTACTTTATGTCATTTTTTTTCTTAATCATACACTAGATTCACATACATTGAATAGAGGATCGAACTTACCCTTTTGTAGTTATGGATGTTTTAAACGTACTACACTTGGAAATTCTATAGGTATTATAAGGGTGAGGTGTATCATGTATCTTGTGCTAGTTGTCGTTGTCTATATACTATTTGCTATTTATTTTGTAGATTGGAAAAACTGGAAAGACTACTATCCTACTATTCAGTACTTTCTTATTTGTAATCTACTTTACAATTTCATTTTTTATAATCACACACTTTGGAGATATAAAGCCGTTACCGTGGAATGGCTAAACCACACATTAATTGAACTTACCTTCTCCTTTGTGATCGTGCCTGTCGTGATTATGATTTATTTACGATACTATCCCAAGGGAAAGAAGCAATTCATTTATCTTGCCATATGGATTGCTTACTTTACGGTTATAGAATATCTCTTTTTTAAAAAAGGGCTGTTTGTTTATGAGAATGGTTGGAATCCTTTTTGGTCTGGAGTTTTTAATGCGATTCTTTTTTCTGTCCTTCGCATTCATCATAAGAACTACCTACTCGCTTTTATCGTCTCGATTCCAATCGTCGCTATTTTATTATTTTTGTTTCACCCTACCTTAGAAGAACTCAAATAACAGGCAGGTGGAGAAATGCCAGAGGAAACCATATCAACACCTATTTTTCTCATTCTATTAATGACTATATATGTTTGTATGGCTATTTATCTTCGGAGAAAGAAGTAGTATGGCTATGTATCAAAAAAGACAAGGGCATCACGTTCACCCTTGTCTTTTCTTATTTAGCGCGCCCGGAGGGATTCGAACCCCCGACACATGGTACCGGAAACCATTGCTCTATCCCCTGAGCTACGGGCGCCTGTCTTCTACATTTTTTGTGACAAGGAGTATTATACCTCATTGTTCCACGCAATTCAATCTAATCCATTCAACTAGAATCTATCGGTCTTTTATCCTTATTTTTGAGAAAAATGAGAAAAATACCAAAAATCAAATATCCCCCTGTATAATCATCGTTAATTCAGAAAAGTAAGAAATTTACCAACGAGGAGGACAGACATGAATGAACAGTCTCCTATATTAAGCGTACAAAATCTGCGAACGCACTTTTTTACGAAGACTGGTGTTGTAAAAGCGGTAGATGGCGTAGATTTTAGTGTCAAGCCTGGAGAGACCCTTGGCATTGTTGGAGAGTCCGGATCAGGAAAAAGTATGACCGCCATGTCCGTCATGCGTCTTATTCCCTCTCCCCCAGGAGAAATCGTCGATGGCGAGATTTACTTTGAAGGGGAAAATCTACTGTACAAAACCGAAAAGCAAATGCGGAGGATTCGTGGGAAGGATATTTCCATGATCTTTCAGGATCCGATGACCTCCCTCAATCCCGTATTAACCGTCGAAAAACAATTGATTGAAACGATTCGTACTCATGAAGAGCTCAACAAAGCACAAGCAAGGGAACGAGCTGTCGAACTGTTGCAATTAGTTGGCATCCCCGAACCTAGAAATCGTCTCAAGCAATATCCCCATGAATTTAGTGGTGGGATGAGACAAAGAGTCATGATCGCGATGGCCCTGGCTTGTAACCCTAAGGTTTTAATAGCCGATGAGCCTACGACCGCATTAGATGTGACCATCCAAGCTCAGATTTTAGAGCTTCTGAACAGACTCCAAAAGGAATTGGGAATGGCCATTATTATGATTACTCACGATTTAGGAGTTGTCGCGGAGGTTTGTGACCGAGTCTTAGTTATGTATGGCGGAAAGCCTGTCGAGTACACGACGACGAAAGAGCTTTTTAAAGATCCTAAACATCCATATACGTGGGGACTTCTTAGCTCTATTCCACGAATCATGGACAAAAAGGAGAAGCTAGAAACAATTGATGGCTTACCTCCTGATTTAGCGAATTTACCGCAAGGATGTAGTTTCGCACCAAGATGTAAATATGCTTCAGAAGCATGCTTTACCCGTGATCCCGTTCTTAAGGAATATGAACCAGATCACGGTGTGAAATGCTTACTATACGAAACAGAAGAAGAGGTGAGCCCGGTTTGAGTGAACCTTTGTTAGAAGTACGAAATCTAAAAAAACATTTTCCAATCAAAAATAACAACCCTTTTCTTAAATCTACACAATCGGTAAAGGCTGTTGATGGTGTTTCTTTCACGGTAGAAAAAGGGGAAACACTCGGTCTAGTAGGAGAAAGTGGCTGTGGAAAGTCTACAACTGGTCGCTCGATACTAAAATTGTTGGAGCCGACTGAGGGCGAAGTCTTTTTTAAAGGAGAAGACATTACGTCCTTCCGAGGAGAGAAGCTACGTAAGCTTCGCCAAGAGATGCAGTTTATTTTTCAGGATCCATACGCATCCTTAAATCCTCGTAAGACAGTGGAGCAAATCATTACAGAACCAATGAAAATTTTCGGTGTTCCGAAGGTAGAACAACAACGAAAGCTGGAACGGTTATTGGATGTCGTTGGATTAAGCTCGTATCATAAGCTGCGTTATCCTCATCAGTTTAGTGGAGGTCAGCGCCAGCGGATTGGAATTGCTCGCTCGCTTGCTCTAGATCCAGAATTAATCATTTGCGATGAACCCGTATCTGCCTTAGACGTATCGATTCAAGCGCAAGTCATTAATCTCATGCAGGATTTACAAGAGGAATTTGATTTGACGTATATTTTTATCGCGCACGATTTAAGCGTGATTAATCATATCAGTGATCGAGTTGCGGTCATGTATTTAGGCGAGATCGTCGAGGTTGGTGAGGTGGATGAGCTTTATGCCAATCCGAAGCACCCTTATACACAAGCCTTGCTCTCTGCAATTCCCGAAGCAGATCCCAATGTAGAGAAGGATCGAATTATTATTCAAGGAGATTTACCTTCTCCATCTAATCCACCACAAGGGTGTAAATTCCATACAAGATGTCCTTTAGCAGAAGAACAGTGTAAGCGTACAAGACCTACTTTGAAAACGGTGTCATCAAGCGGGCAACAAGCTGCTTGTCATCTTATCAAGGAGGTGGTGGAAATCTAGCTTTTATTCTTAAAGTGCGTGTTCAAAAAGGAGGATGTAAAGGACCAAGAAGTTCGAGGCAGCGCAGCTTTGATGAGCGGACTTGCATAGGATGTGCTGACTTCTCTAGTTGTGCACAAATGTTTTCGGTGGGGCGAGTAACCGCAGTCCCAGGACATGCACGACTTTAGCAGAAGATCCCTATTCCTTTTAGATACGTGAGCAAGGCCACTTCTGCGAAGTAACTTCCTTGCTGCCTTGCACCGAGGAATTTTACTTCCTTGTAATTCTAGAAGACGCAGGTGCACTGTTTTTTGAAAAGCAAGCTAACGAAGAAAATCGCCGTGTCCTTTTTACCGGACTTTTTGAACAACCTCTTAAAAGGAAAAACACTGATTTTTATTATTTACAAGGGGGAGAAAGAATTGAAGAAACAATCACTATGGTCCTTTTTAGGGATCCTCATTGTATCACTTTTTCTCATTACAGCGTGTAGTGAGGATAGCTCTAGCAGTTCATCAGATGGCGGAAATACAGATTCTGCGGATAGTGGAGATAAGAACACGTTAGTATTTGGACGTGGAGCAGATTCTGTTCAGCTTGACCCATCCAAAGTAACAGACGGGGAATCCTTATATGTAACAAATCAAATCTACGACACGCTCGTTCGTTATAAGGAAAAAAGTACAGAAGTCCGCCCTGCTCTTGCTACAGAGTGGAAAGTAAGCGAGGACGGAAAAACCTGGACATTCCAGCTTCGTGAGGGCGTTACGTTCCACGACGGAACCGATTTTAACGCTGAGGATGTTGTCTTTAACTTCGAACGTTGGGCAACAGGCGGTGAGTACGCCTACTATGGCTACATGTTTGGTGCAACCGAAGATAACCCTGCAGGAATCATTGAAAAGGTGGAAGCAACTGGTGACTATGAAGTAACCTTTACGCTTTCCCAACCAAACGCCCCGTTCATTTATACATTAGCAATGCCGCCATTTGGCATCGCCAGTCCAGAAGCAATCGAAAAGCATGGAGAAGACTACTTTAAGAACCCAGTTGGAACAGGACCATTCGTATTTGAAGAATGGGTAAAAGATGATAGCATCACCCTTTCCCAAAATCCAGACTACTATGGCGAGAAAGCAAAAGTAGATGAAGTTATTTTCCGCGTTATCCCAGATAACGCTGCTCGATTCATGGAATTACAATCCGGTTCTATCGATGTGATGAACGGATTAAATCCACAAGATATTGAACAAGTAGAAGGCTCAGAAGATCTACAAATCATCCGCCGTCCTTCCATGAATGTCAGTTATATGGCGATGAATATGGAAAAAGGACCTTTGAAGGAAAAGAAAGTTCGCCAAGCTATTAACCTAGCCATTGATAAGAAAAAACTTATTACCCTATACGAAGGCATAGGAAAACCAGCGAAAAATCCACTTCCACCGTCTGTTTGGGGTTACAACGACGAAATTGAGGACTACGGCTATGATGTAGAAAAAGCCAAAACTCTTTTAGCTGAGGCTGGATTTCCAGATGGATTTGACATTACCTTGGATATCATGGCGAACCCAAGACCGTATATGCCACAACCAAAAATGACGGCACAAGTTATTCAGCAAATGTTAAAAGAAGTAGGCATCAATGTAAAAATTACTGAAAATGATTGGGATACCCATCTTTCCAAGACTGAAAATGGGGAACACGAAATGGCTCTAATGGGCTGGATCGGAGATAATGGGGACCCTGATAACTTCCTTTATGTCCTATTAGATAAAGACAATGCGAAAAAAGGCTCTGCTGGAAACTACGCGTTCTATAAGAGTGATGAATTACACGATATTTTAATCGAAGCACAAACAACAATGGATAAAGAAAAACGTACAGAGCTTTACATGCAAGCACAAGAAATCATTCATGAAGACGCTCCATGGGTACCAATTGCTCATACAACACCGCCGCTTGCAGCGAACAAAAACGTAACGGGCTATCAGCCACATCCTACGGGAAGTGAACCATTCAACTTCTTGGACATCAAATAAAAACAAGGGAATGGATGAAGACCGGCTACTTGCCGGTCTCTCTTCCCCCTTGTTTCAATCCTTTGTGCAAAGGAGGAGTACAACTTGCTTACTTATATCATTCGACGCATTCTTTTACTTATTCCTGTTTTATTAGGCGTATCCATTCTCGCCTTTTCTTTACTTTTCCTCATCCCTGGTGACCCAGCCCAAAGCTTGTTAGGTCAAAAAGGAACGGAAGTACAACTGGAACAGCTTCGAGAGGAAATGGGCTTAGACGACCCTTTCCTCGTTCAGTATGGAAGATATATCGGAAATGTTCTTCAAGGAGATCTTGGGGAATCGGTGAAATCGAAAGAGGAAGTCAGTGTAGAGATTGCATCACGATTACCAGCCACCATAGAACTCACGATATTTGCAATGACGATTGCGATTGTCATTGGTGTATTAGCTGGAGTTATCGCCGCGGTAAAGCAATACTCGTGGTTTGACAATCTGAGTATGACAGGTGCACTGTTTGGCGTCTCCTTACCCATCTTTTTCCTCGGTCTTATGATGATTTGGATTTTTTCCGTTCAGCTCGATATTCTTCCGGCATCGGGACGGCTATCGAATAACACGGAACTGGAAAGCATCACAAATTTTTTCTTATTAGACAGCATCCTAACGGGAAATTGGGCTGCATTTAAAGATGCCTTTATCCACCTGTTAATGCCAGGGGTTGCTCTTGGGACAATACCGATGGCCATTATCGCACGGATGACACGATCTAGTATGCTCGAAGTTATGAAACAGGATTATATTCGAACAGCAAACGCCAAAGGTTTAGCTAAGCCTATTGTTATTTTTAGACATGCTATCAAAAATGCATTCTTACCTGTCTTGACGGTGATCGGTCTCCAATTCGGCTTACTTTTAGGTGGGGCTGTATTAACAGAAACCATCTTTTCCTGGCCTGGTATTGGAAGATATGTATTAAATGGTGTACTCGGAAGAGATTATCCGGTTGTACAAAGTTCCATCTTACTCATTGCGACAATCTTCGTTATCGTCAACTTAATTACAGACATTTTATACAAATACTTTGACCCGAGAATCTCCTATGACTAGGAGTAGCTTCTAAAGAAAGGATGTGATCAGATTGTCCACCGAAACAAATCTATCTCCACAGGTAACTCCGCAAAGTGTACCTGCAAAAACACCAAATATTTGGGTGGAAGCTCTCATACGACTTGTTAAAAGTAAAACGTCATTGATTGGCCTTACAATCATTTCTCTTTTGATTGTGATAGCAATCTTCGCTCCTTTAGTCGCAACCCATAGTCCGATTGAACAAGACATGATCAATCGTTACCAAGCGCCTTCTGGGGAACACTGGCTAGGGACCGATGCTTTAGGGAGAGATATTTTCAGCCGAATTGTTTATGGAACAAGAATTTCTATCCAAGTTGGCCTTATAGCCGTTGGAATATCTGCCATTGTAGGAATCCTACTCGGTGGTATTGCTGGCTATTTTGGTAAATGGCCTGATTTAATTATTATGCGTTTTATAGATATTATGATGGCTTTCCCTAGTATTCTATTAGCTATCGCTATGGTTGCTGTATTAGGAGCCAATTTAACAAATACGATGATAGCCGTTGGGATTGTCGGGATTCCTCAGTTTGCTCGTATTGTAAGATCGACCGTTCTATCGGTAAAAGAAACGGAATATATTGAAGCTGCTCGGGCCATTGGAGCAAAGAATAATAGAATCCTATTCTCTCATGTCCTACCGAATTGTTTAGCACCTATTATCGTGCAAGCCACGTTAAGTGTTGGGACGGCTATTTTAGATGCCGCCGGCTTAAGCTTCCTTGGCTTAGGGGCACAGCCACCTACTCCAGAATGGGGTGCTATGCTTAGTGACGGTCGAGCTGCCTTACAATCCGCTCCTTGGGTTATCATGTTTCCAGGTTTAGCAATCTTCCTTGTTGTGTTAGGTTTTAATTTATTTGGGGATGGCCTACGAGATGCCTTGGACCCAAAGCTAAAACAATAATATCTATAATCATGAACATGGGAGGCAATGAATTTGATCATTTGCCTTCTATTTTTTTGGATAGGAGAATATAGATTACTAATGATGTTGGTGGTGATTGGATCATGAGAGCATTAAAGCCTATTTTAACCTTATTATTTCTTTCTATCGTATTCATTTGGGTGCCTTTTCCACCCCAACCTCAACTTGTGCTAAACACATATCCCAATCTACCAGCCCCAATAGGGCAGGAGAAAGTACTCATCACATCTGCTGGACAAGCCATCGAGGGTAAAATGATAGAAAAGATAGCAGAAGACATCCACCTTGAAAATGACTATCGTCCTAGGGCTCTTGCCTCTGACTTGTACGACTATGAAACCATTATCATAGATATAGGCTACAGCAGTAATGCGCTACACATGAAAAACAAAGAATTAGCCGAGGAAAAAGCACGGATAGAGAATCTTCTAAAGGAAGCAAAAGCTACTAATAAACCCATTATTATGACCTATGTATCCAGTGACTATCGCACAGATCAGCAAACCGAAGAACTATTACAAGTAGCGATTCCCTATGCCTCCTATTTTATTGGAGTAAGAGATCCATATCTTCCTCAGCATTTAATTACAGTTATAGAAGAAAAAGATATCCCAGTGACGTTTGTAAATCAACTAGATGATTTAGCGACTCCCATTAATGCAGCATTTCGATAACGTTAGGATGAGAAGCTTATGCGCTCTACTCCGAGAAATTTACCAGGAATTGTAGGAATGATTGTGATCCTTTACGGATTGTTCTTCCCTTATTCATCAGGTGGATGGGGATTTCAAATACTGGAACGAATCAATAATAGCCTCATGAATATGGACAGTGGACGTTTACTATTATCCGCTTTCTCCTACGTATGTCGAAGCTCCATCACCTTTATATTCGTCTACATTGGTGCAATTCTAGCAGCGACTCAGATGACGAGATTATGGAATAAATGTCGGTTTTCGTATGCCTTTATTTTTTTAACACTAGCACAGGTGATTAGTCTGAATATCCTATATAAGGAGCATTACGCTTATGTCCCACATTTCCTTGCTTTAGCCCTGCTTTTACTTTATCGAGTGTATATTCCAAGACAGAAATATTTTTACTTATCTTTTTCTGTGCTGACGACCTTTACGATTATTGCATTCCAATGCCTAAATCTTATAAATGGTCTGACAACATTTCACTTTGGTACGGATGATCTAGCGATTTCCTTGAAGCTAACGGATCGCTTTTTATCACAAAATGAGCTATTGACAACCCTTTTCCTGGCCTTATTCATGGTCATGGTAATTATCTCGATCATTTACACGATATTGATAAGTCTCTACAATAAGCAGCTAACAACCTTCAAACAATATCAAAAACAAGAATTAGAATTAAAAAGGACGCGCTTCGCTCTTATTGAATCGAAAGTTTATCAAGAAATTCATTCGCTCGTTCATGATTTAAAAACACCTTTGGTTTCCGTCGAAGGGCTTCTTTCGCTTATCCAGATGAAATATCCATATGAAAAGGATCCGAAGCTTAAAGATTACTTAGACCGAGTCGACGGTTCTATTCAAAAAATGAGTGATATGATATCGGAGATTTTATATGAAGACATCAAACGAAATATTTCTGTAAGTGAATTGATGAATTATGTCACGAGCCACCTTGCGCTTGATGAACAACTGATTGATATGAATATAGAATTGGAATCAGACTTACCTCCTATTCGAGTAAACAAAATACGGTTTTCAAGAGCTATATCAAACCTACTTGAAAATTCAATCGTGTCCTTTCAAGGAAAAAAGGGGAAAATTCGAATAACAATCTCCTCTCATTTAACCGGTGTTTTATTTGAAATATGGGATAACGGTTCCGGAATTAATCAACAGGATCTACAAACGATTTGGGAAGAAGGCTTTAGTACGAAAGATTCTACAGGATTGGGATTGACATTCGTCAAGCGTGTCGTTGATCATCACGATGGAAGTATAGCCGTATCCAGCACCTTAGGTAGTCATACGAAAATAGATATATACATACCATCACAAGGAGGGAATAGACATGATTCTAGTCGTGGAGGATAATGAAGATATCCGCTATACCATTAAGGAAATTTGTGACTTTGCAGACTGGGAGGTTGCAGAAGCTGCAACAGGTAAAAAAGGGGTTGAGCTATCGCGTCAATTAGCCCCAGAACTTATTTTAGTAGATTACCACATGCCGGAATGGGATGGCTTAAAAACAACAATGGAAATAAGAAAAATGAATCATTCTGTCCCCATCATCGTCCTAACTGTTGATGAACGACAAGAAATTGCCGATCGATTTCATCAAGCTGGAGCTACAGACTTTGCCCTTAAACCGATAAAAGCTCCTGACTTAATTTCTCGAATTCGCTTAAACTTGAAAGTAAGTAAACTGACACAAGAAGATAACGAAGTGTTTGTTGATAAAGGAATTAATACGTCCACGAGGCAGACTATTAAATCCTATCTACTGCAGCAAAACAAGCCACTTTCCATTACCGACATTGAACAAGCTTTGCCTATCTCCTACCAAACTGTGCACCGCTATTTGAACCACATGGCAGACAAAGGGGAAGTCGAAGTCATCTCGATGTACGGAACTAAGGGTCGTCCTAAAAACGCATATCGAATCATATAAGGGGTAGTTGTAACTAGATAGTCTTAAAAATCGTTCTTAAGAAAATTAAAGGGTTAAATGCCTATAATTATGGGAACGATTATTATGTAGTGAGGTCACCAAAAATGGAAATAATTACTTACATAGATAATCACTTTTGTTTGACCTTTATTGACCTTTCATATAAGATGAAATTAGGTAATGAATCAATCATGTTTAGATAGAAAAAGGAGGAACCGTTCCAATGAATTTAATTCCAACAGTCATTGAACAAACCAATCGCGGTGAACGTGCGTATGACATTTATTCTCGTCTACTGAAAGACCGCATTATTATGCTAGGTAGTGGGATTGATGATAATGTGTCAAACAGCATCGTCGCTCAATTACTTTTCTTAGCAGCCGAAGATCCGGACAAAGATATTTCCTTATACATTAACTCTCCAGGTGGTTCCATTACAGCTGGTATGGCAATCTATGATACAATGCAGTTCATCAAGCCTGATGTTTCTACAATTTGTATCGGGATGGCTGCATCCATGGGTGCTTTCTTACTAGCAGCTGGGGAAAAAGGAAAACGCTATGCCTTACCTAACAGTGAAGTAATGATTCACCAACCACTGGGTGGTACACAAGGGCAAGCATCGGATATTGAAATCCACGCACGCCGCATTATTGAAATGCGTGAAAAATTGAACACTATCCTGTCTGAGCGCACAGGTCAACCATTAGAAATTATTCAACGTGATACAGATCGTGATAATTTCATGGAAGCAAACAAAGCGCTTGAATATGGCTTAATTGACAAGGTAATGGAGAAAAAGCCAGACTAATGACTAGAAAGAGGTGTCCGACATAGGACACCTCTTTTTCATGTCTATTCTCTTTTTCCTTCAACAAAGGAAACGAGTTCCTCCATCGCTTCCGTTTCATCTGGACCTTCGATGATAAATGTTATTTCCTCCCCATATGCTATCGCCAAACTCATAAGACCCATAATACTTTTGACATTGACCTGTTTTTCATCCTTTTCGATGAAAATATCCGATGAAAAACGATTGGCCAGTTGAACAAACTGTGCCGCTGGACGTGCTTGCAATCCGGGTTCAATCGATACTTGAACCGTTTTTTCCATCCTTTTCCCCTCCTCTTCAAGAAAGCGCTATCATTTTTAGTTAGATAAAAATACTCTCTTTCAAGACATTTTCTAACTATCCTTAAAAGAGAGTATATGCGATTATAGGAGCTACGTATATCTAAAAATGTAAAAATCATATAAATTATTTTGTAATCGGTTCGCCTCTTCGCAATTTATCCGCAAATTCATCAATTTTTCGAAGTCGATGATTAATACCAGATTTACTAATCTTGCCTGTTGAAACAAGCTCACCTAGTTCCTTTAGACTTACATCTTGGTGTTCTACTCTTAATCTTGCAATTTCTTTTAATTTATCCGGTAATGCATCTAGTCCGACCGTTCTATCAATAAATCGAATATTTTCCACTTGACGAAAGGCTGCTCCAATCGTTTTGTTTAGATTAGCGGTTTCACAATTAACCAGTCGATTGACGGAGTTACGCATATCACGAACAATCCGTACATCCTCAAACTTGAGAAGGGCTTGGTGTGCACCGATATTACTAAGAAAATCAGTAATCTTTTCGGCTTCTTTAATATACGTAATGTAGCCTTTTTTTCTTTCTAGCTTACGGGCATGTAGCTGGAATGTATTTAGCAAATCACATAAAGCATCATTGTGCTCCTTATACGCATTAGAAATTTCTAAGTGGTACGAAGAGGTTTCCGGATTATTTACAGAACCCCCTGCTAGGAAAGCACCTCGTAAATATGCCCTGCTACAGCATGTTTTCTCGGTAAATGCACTAGATATCGTGCGAACCAATGTAAAAGGCTCCTGTAAAATATCTAAATCAGATAAGAAGGCCTTTACTCCCTCTTTCATTCGGACAATATACACGTTATTTTTTTTCAATTTCATCTTTTTTCGAACTAACAATTCAACCGGCAGAGAATACGCTGCTTTTATTAACGTATAAATCCTACGTGCGATTGCTGCATTTTCAGTTTGAACGTCTAACAAATAATCCTGCTTGGCCAGTGAGATAGCACCATTCATCCGGACAAGAGCTGCTAACTCTGCTTTGGCACAGCAATCCTTATTCGGAACGTTCGTTAGTTCTTTTTTTATATCGGAAGCAAACGACATCTTCTCACCCCCTGGAAAGATTTTATCCCTCTAAATCTATTTGTTTTCTAAAAGGGAGTATAAAAGGTTTGCTACTTTATTTGTATCGTGGCGAAGCATCCTTTTCGTATGATCGATAATATCTGCTTCAATCACATCAATATCCATTTCACGAAGTCGTTCTAAATCATAAATGACGGGTTCGGCATTTTCTTCGGCGTAAACCGCTCGAACGTCGCCTTCGATTTTTTCATTGTTTACAATAACAGAGTGGATACAACCAGCACCAACATGATCATGGATCGCTTTGACATGATCCGCGGCAGTATAACCGGTCGTCTCCCCTTCCTGTGTCATTACGTTACAGACGTAGACCACTTTTCCTTTCGCCTGACGCAAAGCATCACCAATTTGTGGAACGATTAGATTAGGCAATGTACTCGTAAATAAACTACCTGGCGCAATGACGACTAAGTCGGCATTACTTACAGCGGATACTGCTTCAGGAAGTGGCATCACAGGCTCTGGACTTAAAAAAACACGTTTTATTTTTTTATTCGCTAAAGGGATATTAGACTCTCCGTAAATGATTTGACCATCTTCCATTTCCGCATGCAAATACATATTTTGATTCGCAATTGGGTAGATCTTCCCTTTTACATTTAATACCCTGGATATTTCTTTGATACCGTTATAAAAATCCCCGGTCACGGAGGTCATGGCAGCTAACAGCAAATTCCCCATGGAATGCCCAGAAAGTCCATTTCCATTTTTAAAACGGTGCTGGAACAAATCTAATAGCATCGGCTCGACATCAGACAATGCAGCAATCACATTTCGAATATCACCTGGTGCTGGGATTGCCATTTCTGTACGAAGTCTACCAGAGCTGCCTCCATCATCTGCCACAGTTACGATTGCCGACAAATCGATAGGGTAGTCCTTCAACCCTCGCAGCAGAACGGGCATGCCTGTACCTCCGCCAACGACCACTACGCTTGGTTGTTTTGTCATACATTAATGTCCCTTTCTCTTCTCTATGTCCCGATGACTGACATGAGTGACATAGTTTGTGGAAAATTGTTTTGCTAAGTATTCGGCAATCGCAACAGAGCGGTGCTGTCCACCTGTACATCCGATTGCAATGACAAGCTGACTTTTCCCTTCCCTCTTATATTGCGGCAGCATAAACTGTAATAGGTCGGTCACTTTTTCTAAAAACTTTTGTGTGTCTGACCATTTGAACACATACGAGGAAACCTCCGAGTTTAAACCAGTTAATGGTCTCATATGCTCCACATAGTGCGGGTTAGGAAGAAATCGTACGTCGAACACAAGATCTGCATCGATCGGCAATCCGTATTTAAAACCAAAGGAGACCGTATGAACAGAAAAGATTTCCTGTTCATCTTCCGAGTAAAGCTCTACAATTCGATCACGCAATTCTCTTGGCTTTAAGTTCGTTGTATCTATAATCCGTTGCGCTCGGCCGCGAAGCTCATCTAAAATACGACGCTCCTGTTTAATCCCTTCTAGCGGAAGGCCATCTGGAGCTAAAGGATGCGATCTTCTCGTTTCTTTATAGCGCGAAACGAGCTTTTGATCCTTTGCATCTAAAAAAACGATATGCTCTTCCAACCAGTCTTCTTTTCCTAAGGTATCTAGTGCTTCGAATAGCGAATCAAAAAACTCTCGACCTCTTAGATCCATAACGAGTGCTACCTTTTGAATGCCGTTCGTTGCGTCCTTCATCAAATCTAAAAACTTCGGTAATAAAGCTGGAGGTAGATTGTCCACACAATAAAACCCTAAATCTTCAAAGCTTTGTACCGCGACCGTTTTCCCTGCTCCGGACATACCGGTAATAATAACTAGCTTGATTTCTTGGTTTTGGTCAGCCAATTTAAATCTCCCCTTACTTTATGGAATAGATGGGTCTAATCTATAGGATAAAAGTGAATAGTCTGGTGTATAATAAAACGTTCCATACATGATTCCATCTCGATGGATTGCATGCTCTAGAATGAGACGATCCCCATCTGCCATTGGCTTGTCTAATACTTCGCTAATCGGGATCCACTCGAGTTCCCCTTCTTCAGAATGACTCACGAGATCCTTCGTATAGTCATGTGCGGAAAAGGCAAACATCATCCATTCCATTTCTACCTGTTCTCCATCAAGGATGATATAGGTGTACACACCTGTCAGTTCAGGATCTGCCAATTCCAGACCTGTTTCTTCTCGAAACTCACGAGTCACTGCTTCCTTTACGGATTCACCGAGTTCCATTTTCCCACCAGGCATTGCATACCAACCACGTCGCGGTTTTTTTATCATTAATATATGGTCATCTTTAAGTAAAATTCCGTTTGCTGTTCTTCGCAAAAAATCACTTCTTTCAGCTACTAGTGCGTGTTCAAAAGGAAAATAAAAACCTGGACGTTTTGAACATTCTCTACAAAGCTACTTCTATTATACAATGAATATTTCGCTACCTACAATATTATGAACCAATTGGAAATGTTGCATGTCGGAAGCACTCCTTCGGGCCCAACCGATATGGATATTATTTCCATGGTTTTAAGGCAAAAAAAGACACAAGTGACAAGAAATCACTTGTGCAAAGATAATTTATCTTTAAAAGGGGGTCAATTAGTTAAGTTCATTGTAACCCATAATTGTTTCGTGCATGTTACAGCAGAGTTAAAAAGCATTTACGTTCGTTTTTTTTATGGCTCTTTAGCTTTCTTTGTTACTTTCTGGCGTCGCAGTTGACATACACTATACTTTCTACCGGTGTCTCCGTGTATGTCAACTACTAAACACGAAAATTTCAATGCTTAAAGTAACTTGGAATACTGCCTATTAATTTTTCACTTTGATTTCATCTAAAAGGTGTTCGACGAACGCTTGAGCAGCCTGAGCAGCGATACTCCCGTCACCTGTAGCTGTTACGATTTGGCGCAGTTCTTTATGACGAATATCTCCAGCGGCAAATACGCCAGGTACACTTGTTTCCATGTTTTCATTCGTAGGAATGTAACCTTCCTCATTCGTAATGCCTAATGATTTAAATGGTTCACTTAATGGAACCATTCCGACATAGATAAAGACACCTTGTGCTTCTTTATCGTACACTTCACCTGTCTTTTTGTTTTTCAGAGTCACACTAGATACTTTGTTGTCTTCTCCATTAATCGTTTCTACAACTGTATCCCAAACAAAATCAATTTTTTCATTATCGAACGCACGTTGTTGTAAGATTTTTTGTGCACGTAATTCATCCCGGCGGTGAACAATTGTCACCTTGCTTGCGAAACGTGTTAAATAAACACCTTCCTCAACGGCTGAATCTCCCCCACCTACGACAATTAGTTCGCGTTCTTTAAAGAAAGCACCATCACAAACTGCACAGTAAGAAACACCGCGACCACTGTACTCTTCTTCACCAGGCACTCCAACTTTTTTGTATTGCGCACCTGTTGTGATGATTAAAGCTCTCGTTTTATATTCTTTTTTTCCTGCGATAACCGTTTTATATTCCTTACCATCAATGACTTCTTTAATATCACCGTAGGCATATTCCGCACCGAATTTTTTAGAGTGCTCAAACATTTTTGTAGATAAGTCCGGTCCAAGAATGTGGTCATAACCAGGATAGTTTTCTACATCCTCGGTATTCGCCATTTGGCCACCCGGAATTCCGCGTTCTAGCATTAACGTATCTAAATCTGCACGAGACGTATAGACGGCTGCAGTCATTCCTGCAGGTCCAGCCCCTGCAATAATTACATCGTATATTTTATCTTCGGCCATGAATCATCAGCCCCTTTACTAATTTCACCCATATTATGCTACGAATAAGTCTTTTGGTCTACTATTATGCTCATTACTATTATTCAGCTTCCCACGGCTTTTTGTTTTTATCCAAAAAATTGAATCGCTTGCAAGCTTCTGCCCAAAGCGTATTTGCCCTTGCCACTTCGCCACAATGGTAGGCCGCAACACTATACCATTTATAATACGATACATGACCTTGCAACTGTGATTTAGATAAGGTTCTAAAGCGATTGTATGCATCTTGGTACTGTTCCGTACGGGCTAATGTGTAGGCAATCCGTAATTTTTGTTGTTCGTGGATTGGAAACACATTTAAAATCGCCTCTATATGCTGTTGGGCCATTTCCTTTTGATCACTTTCATAATAGAACATCGCTAAATTAGTATGACAATATAAAGACTGTGGATTTTCTGTTAGCCAAGCATTTTCGAGACGAAACGCTTCCCCTGGATCCCCCTCAAAAAACTTTGCAAAGCTATATTCGTGCTTTGCGGATACGTGTGTCGGGAATAAAGCCATTAGCTCTTCTAAGAGTGGGATGGCAATGTCCCATTCTTCTCTTTCCAAATGATAAAAGGCCGTCTCTTGATAGATTAAGAGTTCATCTTCTTCCTCATAGGCCCATTCATCGTCCTCTTCATCTTCCTCATCCAAGTCCATGAGATCTAATAGCGTTTCCGCTTCTTCTTTAAAATCACCATCTACGTTTTTTTCCAAGTAGGTTTCCGCAAACCGTTTCGCGTCTTGGAACAAACCTAAATGGGCATAGTTATTTGCCATTAAATAATAACAATCTATATAATGATCCCCATGCTCGGAGACGACTTCCGTTAAAATTTGATTTGCCTTATGAAAATGTCCAATTTCTGTGTACACGATGGATAACTGGCACTGGTATAAAGCTTCACTCGGCGTTTGATCAATGGCTTTTTTCAACCATTTTATTGCCATGTCAAATTTCCTTTTCTGAAAGGCCTCTACTCCTTTCGTAAAGTAGAAATCGCCTTCTGGAATGAAAGGGATGACCTTATCTCTGTGCATGTTTTCTGTAATTACCGTTGAAGTATTCACGGTCTCCCCTCCTTCTTACTTTACCTACTATTGGTACGTATCGTTTGAAGTATATCACATTTATTTTTTTAATTATATAGTCAGACATTCAATATAACGTATATTTAACCGAAAGCCCAGTGAAGCCATTTTGTTTGCCTTTCCTATGAATGCTACTCCATACTTATAGTACATAACATCCAAAGGGGGAGTTTCTTTGAACATTGTTGTATTAGGAGCTGGTGCTCTAGGTGCTTATTTTGGAGCTCGCTGGCAAGAAGCTGGGCAGAATGTGACCTATTTGGTTCGTTCAAGAAGAGCGAAACAGCTTCGCGAGCATGGTTTACATATCCAAAGTGTACAAGGGGATTATGAAGTAAATACCCCAAAAATCGTGGAGCAGCCAGAGGACATTGATTCAGCTGATCTTGTTCTACTTGCAGTAAAAGGGTATCACCTTCCTTCCACCTATCCAGCATTGGACGTACTCGTAGAAAAAGGAGCAAAAATTCTACCCATTCTAAACGGGAATGAGCATTTTGACGTTTTACAAGAACGATATGGCGTAGAGAAAGTTCTCGGTGGATTAGCATTTATCATAGCTACTCTGAACGAAAATGGCCATGTAGTTCATACAAGTAAAGCACATGATATGGTTTTCGGTGCGCTACACCCGAGTCAAACGGAACTTTGTGAACAGTTACAACAGATTTCAGAACCAGCGAATTTCTCCAATACTTACAGTGACAACATCCAAGAAGCTATTTGGAATAAATATATGTTTATTCACGCCTTTTCCGGAATCACGACTGCTAGTAACCTTTCTATAGGAGAGATTTGGGAGCAAACGGAAACCTTAAATATTGCTTACAAATTGTTGGAAGAAATGAAAGAACTTGCGAACGCATCTGGAGTCTCGATTACGACGAAGCATGTGGAGGCTGCCTCTGAAAACTTACACAAGTTCCACCCAGAAGCTACTTCGTCCATGCACCAAGACCGTCGAAAAGGATTGCCTCTAGAAGTAGAACACATCCATGGTGGAGCACTTCGCCAAGCCAAGAAGGTTGGGCTAACTCTTCCTTATACGGAAACGATTTACGGGCTCATTAAGCCATTTGATGGGAAAAATAACTAGAAAAACGAAGGAGCAATGTGCTCCTTCGTTTTTACATATCCTGTAGAAACGTATCTTCTTTTATCCGCTTATCCATCTCTTCTTTTGAATAAATCACTTTCATCGGATTTCCTCCCACAAAAGTTCCCGCAGGGACATCCTTATGAACAAGTGCACCTGCTGACACGATTGCACCGTCGCCTATTGTGACCCCAGGTAGGATGGTTGTATTCGCACCGATCATGACATTATTCCCGATTGTAACCGGACCAAGACGATATTCCTTAATCAAATATTCATGGGCAAGAATCGTTGTGTTATATCCAATTACGGTATTCGTACCAACCGTGATTTTCTCCGGATACATGACATCAACCATTACCATTAAGGCAAAAGCTGTTTGCTCCCCAACCTTCATCCGTAGGAACGTACGATACAACCAATTTTTCACCGATAGAAAAGGTGTGTAGCGAGCGATTTGAATGACAACAAAATTCTTAACCACTTTCAAAAATGGAACCGTCTTATAAACATGCCATAGCGAATTATTCCCTTTTACCCGATAACGTTCGGTTTGGCGCATAACGTCACGCTCCTACAATCTGTAACAGATCCTTCATTTCCTCTAACATAAAGTCTGGTTTATAAGCTTCGAGTGAGGCTCTCCCTTTAACAGCCCAGGCAACTCCTGCTGTTTTAGTCCCAGCATTTTTACCAGCTTCCACATCATGATAGTTATCTCCGACCATAATCGTTTGTGAGGCCGAAGCACCTAGTTTCGCTAAAGCTTTAACAATAGGTTCTGGATGTGGCTTCGCATGTTGAACATCATCCAATCCAATTAGAACATCAAAGTAAGAATCAATTCCTGTTAGCTTCAAACCTTTCCAAGCCGTCGCATTTATTTTCGTTGTGACGATCCCAAGTTGAAGACCCTTTTCCTTTAGTTCCTTAAGAGTATCTGCAACAGTTGGATAGATGACAACATAGTCATCATGATTCGCTAAGTTATGCTCTCGATAGGTTGTAAACATAGCATCCACTTCGTTCGGGTTTACCAGTTCAAAACTATCTTTAAGTGGTGGCCCAATAAAATTCAGGATTTCTTCACGCGAATACTCGCGATCAGCATGCTGACTTAACGTGTGTTGAAAAGAAGCAATGATTAGTTCGTTCGTATCAATTAAAGTTCCGTCTAGATCAAAGAGAATGGTAGTTATGTCCATGTGCGGGTTCCTTTCCAGGTGTAGATTCATACTTTTTCCATACCCAAGCGATAAGGGCTGTTAATAAAATGGCCGTTGCTAATCGAATCAATAACAGAGGTAAGACTGGAATACCTAACGGGATAAAGACTAAGGTGTCCTCCACGACCGCGTGACAGGAGACCAGAAAAATAAGCGCCAAGGTCATATCTTTTCTGGATACCCCATCTTCTTTCACCGCTTGTATCATGAGGCCAGCACCATAAGCCAACCCTAATGTTAAGCCAGCTGCTAACGTCATCGATGTGTTTTTATTCATCCCTAGAAACTTTGTAAAGGGGGCGAGCTGCTTCGACATTTTTTCCATCCAGCCAAGTTCACGGAAAAACTGCATCGCAACCATTAACGGAATGACGATTAAAGCTAACTGTACGACACCCATGAATGCTGTTTGTATGGCTTCTGTCCCAATAGCAAACCAGCCTTCTGGCACAGATTCCCCTTTTGAAATAAAGCCATACTGCGCCGCTTCACTTCCACCTTTCCAAAACAAGTTAATGAGGGAAGCCGATACAAGGGCCAATAAAATTCGAACACCGACAACGATCCACCACTTCACCCCAACCTTGCTCGCAACTGTTGATTCGATAATCAGGTTATGACAAAACGATAGCATAATCGCCATGATAAATACTTCTTTTACGGAGAATTCAAACGAGACAATTGCTCCAATCCCTGCATATAGATTCAGCAAGTTTCCAATAACGATTGGAACAGCTGCTTCTCCTGATAATCCAATTAGCTTCATAAACGGTGTTAAAAAATCAATAATCCACTGAAGAACGGGTGTATGCTCTAAGATGGATACGATGAGCGTAACAGGAAAGATTACTTTACCTAATGTCCAAGTTAAATCTAAGCCCGCCTTCAGTCCTCTTTTCCATATATGACTCAATCCAGTATCCTCCTACCCTACTTTTTTGCCATTATATTTTTTATTAGCTAATCCTGTTTTACGACGATACACAATAAGCACAATGCCAAGAACAATTAGGACAATGGAAATCAATTGTGCCGTTCTTAATTGACCGACGACGTATAAGCTATCGGTACGCATTCCTTCAATAAAGTACCTTCCGACAGAGTAAGCCATCATGTAACTAATATATACTTCTCCTCGTCTAGGATTCTTGCGACGGAACCATAATAAAAATCCGAGTACGAGAATGTTCCATACGGACTCATACAAGAATGTCGGATGATACATGACACCATCGATACACATTTGATTCGTTATAAAATCAGGTAAATACTGCATGAAATTTTGATAATATGCCTCACTAACAGGACCACCATGCGCTTCCTGGTTCATGAAGTTTCCCCATCTTCCAATAGCTTGCCCAAGGATAAGACTCGGTGCTGCAATATCAGCCAACTGCCAAAAGGACATTTTTTTAACACGGGCAAATATAATAGCTGTGAGGACAGAGCCGATTAGGGCACCATGGATGGCAATTCCTCCATTCCATATTTCGAATACATCCCACCACGTGCCACCTTCATATTGCTCCCATTCAAAAATAACGTAATAAATGCGGGCGAAAATGATAGCAACAGGTATAGCAAATACAACTAAATCGATAAATACATCTTTTTTCAATCCTAAGCGGTCGGATTCTCTTGTGGCGAGCCAAAGCCCTAAAAAGGCCCCAGTCGCAATAATAACCCCATACCAATAAACGGTGAAGGGCCCTAATTCCAAGAAAACCCGACTTAGTGATGGTGCACTACAAGTCACATGTATTCCCTCCTAATCGAAATGACCTTTTTCTTGTTCAATCATACTCGTTAATCTTTCGGAAAATTCCTCCGCTGCATTGACACCCATTCGTTTCAATCGGAAGTTCATGGCAGCCACTTCGATAATGACAGCCAAGTTTCTACCAGGACGAACCGGCAACGTAGATTTCGGAATATTGACATCCATGATCTTGACGGTTTCTTCCTCAAGTCCAAGACGATCGTATTGCTTCTTTTGATCCCATAGCTCTAAATTGATAATAAAGGATATCTTTTTGTGGCTTCGAACAGATCCGGCACCAAACAGCGTCATGACATTGATAATTCCAAGCCCACGAATTTCTAATAAATGCTCGATAAGTGGTGGAGAATTTCCTATTAATCTGTCATAGTCTTCCTGGCGAATTTCTACACTGTCATCGGCAACGAGACGATGTCCACGCTTCACGAGTTCTAGAGCTGTTTCACTTTTACCGACTCCACTTTTGCCGGTAATGAGTACCCCAATGCCATATATATCTACAAGAACACCGTGAATAGCTGTAAACGGAGCAAATCTCGCTTCTAAATAATTCGTTAAACGGCTCGTTACGCGCGTTGTTTTATGTGGGGAACGCATTAACGGTACGCCAGAAGCATTTGCCTCTTCGAGTAATGACTCTGGCACATCCATTCCTCTCGTGATTACAATACCAGGCGTGATATCCGTGCACAATTTATTCGCACGATTTTTCTGTTCCTCAGGTTTTAACTCATTAAAGTAAGTGAGCTCCGTCTTCCCTAACAGCTGCAAACGATCCTTTGGGTAATATTTAAAGTAACCAGTCATTTCAATCCCTGGTCGTGAAATATCACTTTTATAGATTTCTCTATGTACGCCGTCTTTTCCAGCGATGAGTTTTAAGTTAAAATTATCTAGTAAATCCTGTGTACGAACTTTGACCATGTTTCTACCTCCATCTTAGGCTACGCTGTACATTACTGCTACCTATTGTAGCATGTTTAGCAAGGACTAGCATAATTGCTATTCATTCTTTACAAACACCTAATATGATCTATTCCTCTCCATCCCTAACCCTCTGAAAATAACGCTCTTCATCATCCTGGTACAGTGGGGAATTTCGGTCATAGGTTGGATCGGTCTCATATTCTCCTTCTATAATCTTTCGTTCATGCTCCGCTTGACCCAAGTCTAGCCACATTCCTAATTCTCCCATCTGTGGAGACGGATAAGAAGGTGCAGTGCTTTTGGGAGTCTGCGGACGGACAGGACGAATTTCTTTTGGTTTGGATTCCATTCTGAGTCGTTTGTTTTCTTCGACAAGTGTCTGAATCTTCGTATTTGCCATTCTCAATTCTTGCTCAAGTTCATTCACTCTTTGCTGTAGCTGAGCTAATACATTCGCCTTAAAGGATTCTTGCTGTACTTTTCGCCTAATCTGTTCTTGTTTTCTTTGCTCTTCTTTACGTTCAGATTGTTCCTTAAGAATCTGTCGCGATTTTGAAGTTAGCGCAAATAAATGAGGAGCTACTTCGATTAACCACTTTTGCTCCTTTAACTTGCTCGTTTCGACTAAAAATTCTTCCGGAGACCAATTCAGTGCTTGCAGTATTTCTTTCTTTTGCATCGAGCCATTTCTATGTAGTAAATGTACGAGTTTATTCATGTTGTTTCTCCTTTTTCGAATTTCTTTCCACATTAATTCCCTATTTTCTCCAAATTACGATAGAATAGGAATACGGAAACTATTACAAAGGGGATTGCACGTATGTACCGAATAAGACCAATCCGAAATTTATTTCAACCAACTATAAGTCTCTTTCAATTACAAAAAGCAGAAACAGTTACAAACATTGCTCAAAGCTATTTTTTAACCTGGTTTCTAACTTTTTTAATCCTAGTTACAGGTAGCTATTTCGGGATTGGAGCAGAATCCATATCCGGACTAGTCGTTTCTCAATCCAGTACGATATTTGAATCTAGTAAACTATTTTTTCTCATCGGCCGAATAGTGCTGAGCTTTCTATACCCGATCCTATTTGTCTTTTTAGGGGCATGGTTCTTTTCTCTAATTTTTCGTTTCCCCTATAAAAAGGCGGTTGCGATTCAATTTAGTATCTTTATCCTGCACCTCGTTGAAAAAGGAATTACGTATGTTATTTACGTTTTATTTGACCTAAATCAAGTAAGTAATCCTTTTTCATTTGGAGTGCTAAGTCAATTATACATAGAAATACCGTATTGGAATCACTTTTTTGCCTCGATCACACTGTTTCAGATTGTTTTCATCGGAATTTTGTATTTTCTACTACGACAAATAGTGGACAAGCCAAAGTTACTCGTGTTCTTTACTGTTCTTTTCTTTTATTTAGTGCTTTGGTCTTTAACAGCTCTCTTAGCAAATCTAGAAATCTCAGAAGTTCTTAAAGGAGGACTGCTACCATGAAAAAGTGGATCATACTAATCCTCCTACTCCTATCTATCGGGTTGATTGGAGTAAACAGTTACTTCATCGCTAAAAAGGGAGATGCCATCGAAAGAACGGTTTACGTGGAAGAATGGATACGGGCAAATACTGGTGACGTTGTGAAAAGCTTTTCGACGGATGGGGTGGTAGTCTCTTCCGCGAAACAGGATGTCTTTTTTGAACAAGAAAACAAAGAATTTTTACAGTTTCTCGTTCAAGTAGGAGATGAGGTAGAAGCAGGTACTCCATTATTCGAATATCGTGTACCGGAGCAGGAACAATTTCAAGCTTCCTTAGAAGCGGAAATCACGCAGAGAGAAGGAGAAATAACTAGTATCGAAGACTATATTGATTCCCTCCGCAGCTACCAAGTCCGACTCCCAGACTCCGATGTGGAGCTCGAGGACCGCGATTATGAAGTAGAAGAAAAGCTTAATATTGTAGGAGAGAAAGTGACCTCAGACATGATCTCCAGTGCCATTACACAGGAAATTTTCAAAAAACAACTCGAACTCGATCAATTAGAGGGAGAGATAGAAAGATATGAGGAACAGCTTAACAACCTTGATACAGAGGAAGACCAAGCGGTTTTGACGGAAGAAGCGCAAGTAGCTGGAACCGTTATTCAAGTAGAAAAGAGCTTAACCAACCCAGTTATAACAATTGCTACGAATGAACTGGCAATCGAAGGAAAACTAACAAATGAGCAATTACAAAAAGTAGAAGTAGGCATGGACGTTCGAGCATCGGTTCAAGGGGTAAAAGATATCATGGAAACGACCTTAGAAAATGTGGAGGATTACCCGATAGAAGAACCAACGATTGGGGAAAGTAGTTTTTACCGTTATCAGGTTGCCATTACGGACCCTTCCGAATCATTAGTTGTCGGTGCAAACGCAAAAGTATCCATCCTTACGGAACAAGCAAATCAGGTTACGACAATTAAGGATAAGTCAGTAGTAAAAGAAGCAAAACCATTCGTTTATCACTTAACAGCATCCAATAAAATTGTCCGTCAACCTGTTCAAACAGGACTATTTTCCAAAGGCAAAACAGAAGTAGTCAATGGATTGAAACCAAAAGACGTTGTGGTTACGAATCCATACGCTGTTTCAATCGACAAAAAAAGTCTCTTTACTACGAAGATGAAATTAGAAGAATTTCGACCAACCTCCTTCTTACAATATTCCAAAAGGGAGTGGTTGGAGTTGGTATTAATGGGCTTGTTAGAAAAATAATGAGGCTGGGATTAAAAGTGGTTTAATCCTAAAAAATCCGAACTATAATTCGAAAATTAATTAAAATTCGAATCAGTTCGGATTTTTCTTTTAGGGTCTTTTGAATTTTATTGATAATAAAATATAGACTACGACATAACTGCTATGTTGATTTCCGCTGCGGGCAGTCGCTTTCCGTGGGCACGGCTTCAGCCTCCTCGCTCGCAAGGATCGCTCACTGTGGGGTCTTCACCTCGTGCTGTTCCCACAGGAGTCGACTGCCCTCCACTCCAATCAACATGCCGTAAATAGTGGACAAAGAATAGTATCCGAATGTAATTTCTAATTTTAATATAAGTAAATAAAGTGAAAAATCTTAAATAGTTATGAACAACCTCTAAGTAATAGAACGCAAGAAAAAGCAATTCATTGTCTTTGGACTAAAGATTTTGAATAAGTTCTTTTCCTTACTCCTAGCTGCAAAAATTCAGTAATTTTGAAAATAATAACTTAGCGAAAGCAGAATACGGAGACTCCTGCGGGAACAGCGCGAGCCGAAGATCCCGCAGGAAGCGGGTTTCTTCCGAGGAAGCTGAGGCCGTGCCCGCGGAAAGCGAAGTATTCTGCTGTAGCGGCAGCTAATAGCCTCATCTAAAACGGGTTATGTCGCATTTTATATCAACTATGAAGAAAGATCCAACCATTAAAAGTTAAGGTTCTAAGCTTCTTTTTATGTTGCACTGTGGAAAGGATCGTCTTCATTAGGGATAATAAAAATGGCTACGATATAAATACAAAACAAAGGGACAAAGACGGTAAGAAACAATAATACGACAAAGACAAGTCTTACTAAGGTTGCGTCTATACCAAAGTATTCCGCAATCCCTCCTAATACGCCAGAAAAAATTCTATTTTTTCTTGTACGAAGTAGCTTCTTCACATAATTTCCTCCTCATCCTTTGGAATTACCCAAATAGAACCAGTTTTTGTATCTCCTTCGATAAACAATGGGTTTTCTTCTTGCTCTAGTACCTCGAAACGCAACAGCTTATTCATGACATCCTGTTTGTCCTCTATAATATCTGCTTGCTTGAGCTTACAGCGGATTTTTCCTAGTTTCGTCGTTAGCTTTCCATCGATTCGCTTAGATTCAGCAAGGTAGATTCGAAGATTACCTGTGGTCGATTTGAAATGACCGGACTGAGCCTCTTCCCCGTTGTACACACATTCAATACTTCCACTAACACTTTGTGCATGTACTTGTTGGAAGTAGCCCTCGAGCTTAATAGCCCCGTTTATCGTTTCTACGTCTACCCGTTTTCCATTACTATGGATGAGTTGTATCGGACCATTTCCTGTTTCCATTTTCCAATCTTCAGCTGATCCATTTTCTATATGAATCGTTCCATTCGAGGTTTTTATCGTCCCATTGACAACCTCCAGATACCCTATATTCACGTCGCCATTGAAAAGTCGGATATCCAACGATTGAAATAATCGATTCGGTACTTTTACAACAACATTCGTTTTCACTTGTTTGGAGGTACTTTCAAGTTGCAAGCGATTATTCTCTATTTCAAATTGTGTTTCTCTTAAAAATTTCTGTCTTGCTTCTGATTGATTTTGGACTTGATATACCTTTGCCTCGCACTCTACTCGAACATTAGGTTCATTCCAAGCAGAGAGTTGAACATGACCGTTGGCAATTCCAATACGGATATCTTCAAAGGCAACGGCATCCATATAAAAAATATGCGAAACGGGGTATGCTGTACCAAAATTGAAATCAAGGTCGACGTCTTTAATTTTTTGTACCGCATCCTCCAAGAAATGAAGGATCTTTTTGGAAGTATGTCGAGCTTGATTTGCATATTGTTTTTTATGTCCTTCTGACTCCCAATCCACTTTTGTCGTTAAGGCATTGGTTTGTTTAGACTCCGCTTCTTTTAATGTATCAAACAGCTCCTCCGCTTCCTCCACACTAATTAAACCATCATCTAACATTGCTAAAATCCGCTTCCGTTCTTCGTTCAAAACTAGAACACCCCCATAGTCAGAATATGCAAAGCCTCATGATTGTGAATATTCTTCCTATGAGAATTCTAGGAGAACTTCCATGTGTAGAATTGCTCAGAACCAAGTCTTTCTTTAGCAATCGCCTCTAAATCATCGTTTGGCATATTGTTATTCATACCGCCCAGAACACCTTGGGCTTGAGATTCGTGAGCTAAAATAGTTGCCATTTTCTTTTGGAAGAAAGGCGTTATATCCTGTACAATATCAGGACTTCCCAATTCTTCTTGATGGGTTCGGCTGATGGCTTGCGCCCAAACGGTCGGTCGTATGGATGTATCCATCCGTTTCACCGCTTCAATAGCTGCCGCCCCTAACGCATTATGATCTGGATGAACCGCGTGGTCTGGATAATGAGTAATAACCAGACTCGGTTCAATTTCCTCTAATATAGACTTTAAATGCTCCGCAATTTCATCACGAGATTCGAATTCAATCGTCTTATCTCGATACCCGAGCATCCTTAATTCAATATCAAGAACTTGGCAAGCTGCCACAAGCTCTTTCTTTCTAAACTCCGGTAATGTCTCTCGATTCGCAAAGGTTGGGTTTCCCATATTTCTACCCATCTCCCCTAAAGTTCCACATAAATAAGTCACCGGAACCCCTTCATGACGGAACTTAGCAATGGTTCCTGATGCACCAAACGCTTCATCATCGGGATGAGGATATATCACAACAACATGTTTTTCCATGTCTTTCACACTCCTAACTTAATAGTTAAATGGGGTCTCACTAATTTGTAGCGCAACCATTAAACGACCCTCGCGGTCATGACCAGCCATAAGTAATCGTTTTTTTTCGTCTACTTCCCAGCTGGACAGTCCCTCTGCATACACCCAACCTATATCCGTTTTCAAGCCGACACGATAGGCGGTTTCGGTTCCAACTATTCTCGCTTGTTTATAGATAAGTTTGGCATTTCGAATAAAGGCACCAACATTGTAAGCTTGATCATCAAAATGACTAGCATAAGCCCCATTCGTTGTTTCCAAATGTACATAAACTTGTTTATTTAAAAAGGAATCTAATTTGTCTTGTACCTGTTCGGTAACGATTGCTTCCATTCCATTCATCCCTTTCTTACGTATCTCATTTAACCTTACCCAAATTTTGAAAATGCGTCAAAAAATTAATGCCGGAAATAAGCCAAAAGACTGCTATCTCATAAGAAAAGATAGCAGTCTGCTTGAGAATTCTTGTTTTATTTTACAGCTTCCTTTTCCTTAATCATACTCTCCATACGAGTACGATCTCGTTCTAGGATAGGTTTCAAATATTTTCCGGTGTAAGAGCCTTCAGCTTCAGCGACTTCTTCCGGTGTCCCAGTAGCAACAATTTGCCCACCCTTATCGCCACCTTCTGGACCAAGGTCAATAATATGGTCGGCGGCCTTGATGACATCTAGGTTATGCTCAATAATAACGACCGTATCGCCATTTTCCACAAGCTTTTGGAGGACTACGAGCAAGCGAGATATATCATCTACATGCAATCCTGTTGTTGGCTCATCTAGAATGTAAAGCGTTTTACCATTGGAACGTTTATGCAACTCACTAGCGAGCTTCACCCGCTGCGCTTCCCCACCGGACAATGTAGTAGCTGGTTGTCCTAAGCGAACATAACCAAGTCCAACATCTACAATGGTCTGTAGCTTCCGTTTTATTTTAGGAATATTAGCAAAGAAATCTAACGCTTCTTCAATCGTTAAATCTAGAACGTCTGCGATGCTCTTCCCTTTATATTTTACTTCTAACGTTTCACGATTATATCGTTTGCCATGACAGACCTCGCATGGAACATAAACGTCTGGAAGGAAATGCATCTCAATTTTTAATATTCCATCTCCACGACAGGCTTCACAGCGCCCACCTTTTACGTTGAAGCTAAAACGACCTTTCTTATACCCTCTTACCTTCGCTTCATTCGTTTGTGCATAGACATCTCTAATATCATCAAAGGCACCTGTATAAGTGGCCGGATTAGATCTCGGTGTTCGCCCAATCGGCGATTGATCAATATCAATTACTTTTTCTAAATGTTTAATCCCTTTAATCTTTTTATGTTTTCCTGGCTTTTGCTTACTTCTTTGAAGCTGCATCGCTAATGACTTATGCAAGATTTCATTAATTAAGGTACTTTTCCCTGAACCGGATACTCCGGTGATCGTTGTTAACAAGCCTATTGGGATTTTGACATTGACATTCTTTAAATTATTTTCTTCCGCATCGACAACCTCAACGAACTTTTTAGAAGGCTTACGACGTTCAATTGGGAGCGGAATAAATTTTTTACCAGATAGGTACTCCCCTGTTAGAGATTTCTTGTTATTCATGACTTGTTTCGGTGTTCCGCTGGCGACAATCTCTCCACCATGTTCACCTGCACCTGGACCAATATCAATTAACCAATCTGCTGCCAGCATCGTATCTTCGTCGTGTTCTACGACGATTAAGGTATTTCCTAAGTCTCGCATTCTTTGCAGCGTTCCAATTAGCCTATCATTATCTCGTTGGTGAAGTCCGATTGACGGCTCATCAAGCACATAAAGAACTCCTGTCAAAGCAGAACCAATTTGAGTAGCTAGACGGATTCGCTGCGCTTCCCCACCGGACAACGTTCCAGCAGTACGTGATAAAGTTAAATAGTCTAATCCAACATTGGTTAAGAATAAAAGACGATCATTGATCTCTTTTAAAATCATGTTGGCAATCTTACGTTCTTTTTCTGTCAGATTTAGCCCATTGAAAAACGCAAGCGATTCCGATACAGAAAGTTCCGTTACCTTTCCAACATGACTTCCATTGATAAGAACGGCCATCGTTTCTTGCTTTAAGCGATATCCATCACACTTCGGACAAGGCTTTTCTGCCATATACTTTTCCATTTGTTCGCGGATGAAGTCAGAAGAAGTTTCCTTATATCTTCGGGCAATATTGGCGATAACCCCTTCAAACATAATGTCATTTTCACGAATAGCTCCAAAGTCATTCTCATAGCGGAAGAAGATTTTCTCTTTCCCACTACCATAAAGAATACGATCCATCTGGTCCTTCGGAAGATTTTTCACTGGGACATCCATATCAATGCCGTAATGGGTGCAAACACTTTCTAAGAGTTTCGGATAGTACTGTGAACTTGTCGGCTCCCAGGCGACGATTGCCCCTTGACGTAACGTTAAGTCCCAATCTGGGATCACTAAATCTAAGTCGACCTCAAGTTGTGAACCCAGTCCATCACAACGTTCGCAAGCACCGAACGGACTGTTAAAGGAGAACAATCTCGGTTCAAGTTCCCCAATAGAGAACCCACAAATAGGGCATGCATGATGCTCGCTAAATAATAGTTCTTCTTCCCCAATCACATCCACGATGATTTTCCCCTCTCCTAAACGAAGAGCGGATTCGATGGAATCGGAAAGTCGAGTCGCAATCCCTTCTTTTACAACAACGCGGTCCACGACCACTTCAATCGAATGCTTTTTATTTTTTTCAAGTTTAATCTCATCGGTTACTTCCATCATTTCTCCGTCCACACGGATTCGAACGTAACCCTCTTTCTTTAAATTCTCTAATACTTTCACATGTTCGCCTTTACGTCCAGAAATGACAGGCGCTAGTATTTGCATCTTAGTGCGCTCTGGATATTCCATGATTCGATCAACCATTTGCTGAACCGTTTGTGACGCAATCTCTACTCCATGATTCGGACAGGTTGGTCTACCAATCCTCGCATACAGTAAGCGCAAATAATCATAAATTTCCGTTACAGTCCCTACGGTTGAACGAGGATTTCGACTCGTCGTTTTTTGGTCAATCGATATAGCAGGAGATAAACCTTCAATCGTATCCACATCTGGTTTATCCATTTGTCCGAGGAACTGTCTCGCATAGGCAGACAACGATTCTACATACCTTCTTTGACCTTCTGCGTAGATGGTGTCAAACGCTAACGATGACTTTCCGGATCCAGACAAACCCGTTAAAACGACGAGCTTGTCTTTCGGAATTTCAACATCAATATTTTTTAAATTATGTGCTCTTGCACCCAACACTACAATCGATTTTTTAGCCATCTTGGTCACCCTTCCGCTTTCAGTTCCAATACAAGATCACGAAGCTCGGCAGCTTTCTCGAAATTGAGATCCCGAGCCGCTTGCTTCATTTCCTTTTCCATTTTCTCGATTAACTTGTCTTTTTCTTTCTTGGTCATCTTGGCAACACTTGGTTTTGACTCTTTGTACTCTTCTGTATCCTCAGCAGCCATCGTCGCACGGATGACATCACGAACTTTCTTCTGTATCGTTTGAGGCGTAATGCCATGTTCTTTGTTATAAGCCATTTGTATTTCCCGACGACGCTGGGTTTCCCCGATAGCTTTTTGCATCGAATCGGTCATCTTATCGGCATACATGATAACTTTCCCATTTTCATTACGAGCAGCTCGTCCCATCGTTTGAATGAGAGAACGCTCGGAACGGAGAAAGCCTTCTTTATCCGCATCTAAAATAGTAACTAACGATACTTCCGGAATATCCAATCCCTCTCTAAGCAAATTGATTCCGACTAGGACATCATATTTTCCAACACGAAGATCCCGAATGACCTCGATTCGTTCCAATGTTTTAATTTCGGAATGTAAGTAGGCTACCTTTATGCCAACCTCTTTCAAGTAATCTGTTAAGTCTTCAGACATCTTTTTCGTTAAGGTCGTAACCAGGACACGCTCATTTTGGTCCACCCGTTTATTTATTTCTCCGATCAAGTTATCAATCTGTCCCTCGATTGGACGGATTTCTACTTCTGGATCCAAGAGTCCCGTTGGTCGGATAATTTGTTCGATCATCTTCGGTGTATGCTCTATTTCATACGGACCAGGAGTTGCGGAAACATAGACCATTTGCTTTGCCTTTTGCTCGAATTCCTCAAACCGCAATGGGCGGTTATCCATAGCGGAAGGCAGACGGAAGCCGTGATCAACAAGGACCTGTTTCCGCGCTTGGTCCCCATTATACATACCCCTGACTTGTGGAAGGGTAACGTGCGATTCATCAATGACGATGACGAAATCATCTGGAAAGTAATCCAATAATGTATATGGAGTTGCTCCCGCCTCACGGAACGTTAAATGTCTGGAGTAGTTCTCGATTCCGGAGCAAAAGCCCATTTCATTCATCATTTCTAAATCATAGTTCGTCCGTTGCTCTATACGTTGCGCTTCTAACAATTTGTTTTGGTCTCGTAATTCCTTTAATCGTTCCTGCAATTCTTGTTCAATATTTTTGATCGCAACTTTTAATTTTTCTTCACGAGTGACGAAGTGAGATGCTGGGAAAATGGCAATATGTTCTCTGTCACCAATGATTTCCCCTGTTAGGGCATCTACTTCTCGAATCCGGTCGATTTCATCTCCGAAAAATTCCACACGGACACAATGCTCTTCACGAGAAGCTGGAATAATCTCTACTGAATCTCCACGAACACGGAAGGTCCCACGTTGAAAATCAATATCGTTCCGCGCATATTGTATGTCCACTAGGTTACGTAGAAGCTCATTTCGATCCTTTTCCATTCCTAGACGTAAAGAAAGAACTTGACTTCTATATTCCTCCGGGGAACCTAAACCGTAAATACAGGATACACTGGCTACTACTAACACATCGTTTCTTTCAAACAGGGAAGAAGTGGCTGAGTGTCGTAGTTTATCAATTTCATCGTTGATGCTCGCATCTTTTTCAATGAAGGTATCCGTCTGTGGAACATACGCTTCTGGTTGATAGTAATCATAGTAGCTGACGAAATATTCTACAGCATTGTCCGGAAAAAACTCTTTAAATTCACTGTATAGCTGACCCGCTAAGGTCTTGTTATGGGCAATCACTAAGGTCGGGCGATTAATTTCTTTTACCATATTGGATACAGTAAAGGTTTTACCCGTTCCTGTTGCACCGAGAAGTGTTTGATGACGCTGACCGCTTCTAATCCCCTCTACTAGTTTTTCAATGGCAACTGGCTGATCTCCTTGCGGTTGATATTGTGATACTAAAGAAAACTGTTCCGACACGATGCAACCTCCGTTCCTTTATTCTAAAGTTAGTTTACCACAAACTACTAAAAAATCTACAAAAAAGAGAACAAATATTCGTGTTTTTAAAATTTATATCTTTTGTCATAGACTATCACGTTTTTTATGTAAATTTTAGTGAACTGTTTGGTCCGAATTTTCACAAAATCTACACATCCCATTCATTGTTATTTCACCATTTTTATGGCTATACTTTTAGTAGCTTACATAAAAATGAAATTTCATTAGTTCATTCTATTAGAATTGGCTTATTAGAAAGGAAGTAAAACTGTTTGATGAAAAAAATTCTAGTACTAATACTATTTGTTTTGGTTTTGAGTGCTTGTAGCGAAAACCAATCTGAAACTACGGACGATACTTCTGAAGTAGAAATGATAGATGCCAGCTTGCAAGTTCCTGAGGAAGGAATGACAGGGGAAGAAATTTCCTTACAAGTAAAAGTAACACAAGGGGAAGAAGTCGTAACAGATGCTGAAGAGGTTGTATTTGAAATCTGGCCAGCCGAAAACAAAGAAGAAAGTACAAAAGTAACTGCTTCTTTACAAGATGAAGCGTATGTCGCTACTTATACGTTCGGTACGGCAGGAACGTATTCCGTCCAGTCCCATGTTACTGCCCGTGGGCTGCATACCATGCCAATTAAAGAGATTTCCATAATGGGTAGCGATAGTATGGAAGAATCCGCCCCTGAAGAAGGTCATGATCACGCTTCCGAGGAAAGCAGTCCTGTTACACTAGAACTGACCGAAAGCGAGTATAAGGCAAATGAGGAAGCTACAATCATAGTAGAAGCTTTGCAAGGAGAAGAGCACATTACAGGTGCAAAGGTGTCTTTAGAAATTGCTACACCTGATCATGAAAAGCATGTTTGGCTGGACTTAGAGGAAAAGGATAATGGTTATCAAGGAAGCTATACGTTCTCTAAAACTGGGCAAGCTACCGTAACGATTCACTATATGAATGGTGACGCCCATGATCATAATGAAGTGCAGATTACAATTAACTGACATTAAATTAGCGAAACGCTTGGAAAAATTTCCAAGCGTTTTTAGTTATAGATATTATTACCTTACTGCTACTTACCTTAGAAATCGATCATGTAATAGTATCTGTTATTCATGTTATAATTGTTATAACATGAATAACAGAGGTGTAAAGTTATGGGACAATTCGAGAGAAAAATTACGAAAGTTGGAAATAGTTTTGGAATCACCCTACCTACTGAACTTCTTAATCAAGTTGGTTTAGCTCATGGAGATGATGTGCATGTTGAAGTCAAGGATGGTAAAATCCTACTACGAAAAAAAGAGCAGATAAAACTTCCTGATGGTGTAGATGCTGAATTCATGGACATTCTAAATGATGTCATTAGAGAACATGACAAAGCATTCAAAGGATTAGTAGATAGATGATAGACGAAGTTACCTACTTAACTACAAACCAAGTTATCGCTATTAACACCATTCAAATTCGTCTTTACTCTCCTGAAGAGCCAACAGGAGTAAAAGAACCAAGCTTACTTGACTCCGCTATTAACAGACCAAAACAATCAGTGTTTGGTAAAGATGCCTATCCTTCTGTTCACGAAAAAGCAACTGCCCTCTTTGAATCAATTGCAAAGAACCACGCATTCCATAATGCGAATAAACGAACCGCACTTGCCTCACTAATTGTTTTCTTGAAAGTAAACCATTATAGATGGACGATGGGAATAGAAGAGGAACAGGACTTTACCGTTGATGTTGTAAATCATAAATACACATTTGATGAAATTGTAACAGTAATAAAAAATCATACTAGAAGATTATAGGTTCATTCTCGCTTGTGAAGGACGGGTTCTTTGTGTATAAAATAAAATTCGTTCATTGAATGAGATCGCATTCGACTTTTACTAGCAAAAGTATGTAATTATCAATCAGATTCCTCTTCTGCCTAAATCATAAGTTAGAGGCCAAATCATTAATACGATTTGGCCTCTAACTCGTTCTTATTTTATCTAAAATAATGGAACTACTACGCTATCGTAAGGGCCCTTAACTATAACTCTGATCATACTGATTTACTTCAAACAAGTCGATAAGCTCCACTTTCGGATGTTTATCGACAAACCAGCGTAGTGAGAAGTCGTTTTTAAATAAGACAACTGCTTCCCCTTCTCGATCCCGTACAAGGAGGTTTCGTTCATCGAATAAACTTGGATCGACCTGATCTGCTTTTATCCAACGAGGAATTCGTTCCCCAATTGATTCAAATAATATATCCACGTTGTATTCGTTTTTCATCCGATACTCAAACACTTCATATTGTAATTGTCCAACTGCCCCGATGATATAAGATTCGGCACGGTAGTCCTTGAACAGCTGAATAGCTCCTTCTTGTACGAGCTGTTCAATTCCTTTTTTGAATTGCTTGGATTTCATAACGTTTTTGGCCGTTACTTTTTTGAAAAGCTCTGGCGGAAACTGCGGAAGCTCATCAAACTCAAAGCTTTCTTTTCCTTCGATAAGTGTATCTCCAATTCGGTAGGCATTCGGGTCGTAAATCCCAATAATATCCCCCGCATAAGCTTCTTCCACCGTATCTCGAGAGGATGCCACAAATTGCTGGGACTGCGACAGTTTAATTGGCTTATCTGTACGAGCAAGCTTGACGCTCATCCCTCGTTCAAATTTTCCGGAGCAAACTCTTAGAAAAGCAATTCGATCACGATGAGCCGGGTTCATGTTTGCTTGAATTTTAAAGACAAATCCCGAGAATTCTTGGTTGTCAGGACTCATGACACCCTCGGTCGTTTTTCGTGGTGTTGGTGCTGGCGCCATTGAAATAAACGTGTCAAAAAACGTTTGAACACCAAAAGGAGCTAAGGCACTTCCAAAGAAAACAGGGGTAAGCTCGCCTTTTAATACAGCGTCTAAAGAAAATTCATTACCTGCTTCGTCTACCAACGCCAATTCATCTTTCGTTTCCTCGTACGTTGGATTTTGGACAAGCTCTGCATGCTCAGGGCTATCCAAATCCGCATAAGGAATATACGTTTCTTCTTCGTTCCCATTGTATTGGACGAATTGTTCCTTATACCGATCAAAGATTCCTAAAAAGCGTTTGCCCATTCCTACCGGCCAGTTCATCGGATAGGTTTCAATATTTAACTCTGTTTCAATCTCTTCTAATAGGTCTAATGGTTCTCTGCCTTCACGGTCTAACTTATTAATAAACGTGAAAATCGGAATCCCTCTCATACGGCACACTTTAAAAAGTTTCAACGTTTGCGCCTCGATCCCTTTCGTTGCATCTATAATCATGACAACACAGTCAACAGCTGTTAACGTACGATACGTATCTTCACTGAAGTCCTCGTGTCCTGGTGTATCCAATATATTGACTTGAAAGCCTTTATAAGGAAAATTCATCACACTTGATGTAACAGAAATACCACGCTGTTTTTCAATTTCCATCCAGTCTGATGTCGCAAATTTTCCGGATTTCTTTCCTTTTACCGTACCAGCCGATCTAATCAGGTTTCCAAATAATAATAATTTTTCTGTTAAGGTTGTTTTTCCCGCATCCGGGTGCGAAATAATCGCAAAGGTTTTACGTTTTAACACTTCATCCTTTATGGACATGACAATCCCTTCCATTCTTTGTTCAATTTTTTATGCTCATTGTTGTTATAAGGGATTTTGTATCACATTGGATTGATGCTCCTTTATCTGTTTTTACCCATCAAAACATAGCATTTTTAGTTGAATAAATCAACCTCACCCATCCTCTACTAAATGGAAAAAGATGATATAATAAAAGGATAGACTTTTATATACAGGGGACAAGAGACATGCGATCTTACTTTTTAGACAAACAAGACATCGTTCGAATTACAGGAGAACGTTTTTATAAGCGGGGCTTTGACTACTTTCATAAGGGAAGAGTCTACGGATTACAACACAACCCGTCTATTAGAAGCTGGCGTGCACAAGTACGCGGGACAGAACCCTACAGTGTTCGTGTCTTCTTTTTTGAGCATGATGATTTAGAAGCAAGCTGCGATTGCCCGGCATATGCGACGCACTACACCTGTAAGCATATTGCTGCCGTCCTTCTCGCGATTAGTCAGGAATCGGCACAAAGAGTACACTCCTCAGAAGAGGATGAGCAGCCCATTCTATACAAAAACGATACGTTCTCAACTCGACTCATGGATGCATTAAACAGTACTATTACTGAAAGAACCGAAAAGGAGACCCTTCAAATCACGTATCAACTAGCGAGTCGAACACACCCTTATAACTCGAAACTCTTTCTTGAGGTACAGCTGAAAGTTGGCCCGGAAAAACTGTTTCAAGTCAAAAATATTCGTGAATTTTTACAAGCTTATCGAAATAGGCAAGCCTATCAAATTACACCAAGCTTTACGTATATGCCCGACAAGCATAGTTTTTCCGTGGAGGATCAATCGTTGATTCGTGACTTGGTGCTATCCCACGAAAATGAATCATTGTTTTCTACATCGTATGCAACAGATCCGGTTCAAGATAAGCGGAGCCTTTTCCTATCACCAAGTATTATTGGGACACTCTTGCCAAAAATAGCCGAACGAGCAACGACCTTTAAGGCAAATACCGAAGAAGAATACGATACTATGAAAGTGACGAATCAGCGCGGACCTTTATCCTTTAAACTAGATTCGGATCAACAGGATACTTTTTATTTAGATATATCCAGTTTAGCTAGCTATCAATATTTCGAAAGCTATGGGTATTTATTTTCTAACGGGACGTTCTACGGCTTAAATGATGAACAAAAGGCGATAATGGGACAAATTTATAGTCTGTTGCCATATCGAACAAGCTACGCTCATCCGATCGCCAAGGAAAAGGTATCCGCCTTTTTGACCAAAGTTGTTCCTAACTTGGAAAAGCTCGGTACCGTGACCTATACGAAAAAAATGCAGGAACGAATTACGATTGCACCTCTGCAAACGAAAGTATATGTGGAAGAAGTAGACCAGGTTCTTTCCGCCCGTGTGGAATTTCATTATGGTGGAAAAATGGCTCTCCCCTATCAGGATGATAGTGGATTGGATACGGTCATCAAACGAAACCATCCCAAGGAACTGGAAATCCTACTACTTATGGAAGAGGCCGGATTTGTTTACTTAAACAGTCGATTTCACTTATTCAAACAAGAATCCATTTATCAATTTCTGAGAACAGACTTACACACCTTACAAGAAAAAGCGGATGTGTTTTTATCAACTAGTGTGGAAGCCATGACAACAGACCAGGACCATAAACTATCCACATCGGTAGAATTGAATCCAACTAACGGTATGTTAGACATTCAGTTTGATATTTTAGGTATTTCTCAGACAGATATAGATAACGTATTACAAGCTTTAGTAGAAAAGAAAAAATATTATCGAATTCCGGACGGGGCCCTGCTTTCTTTAGAGGAAGATTCGTTCGAATCATTCCGTGAATTTGCGGATCAATTGCAGCTTTCTAAACAACAACTGGTAAATGGAACGTTACAGCTTCCAGCAGCAAGAAGCTTTCAAGTAGAAGATGCCTTCGGACAAGATGAATCTACGTACAATGAATCTTTTAGAACGCTGCTCAACCAACTGAAGCATCCAAACCTTTTATCATTCTCTTTGCCAAAAGGATTACAAGCAGAGCTACGTGATTACCAGCATACCGGATTCCAATGGTTTAAAACATTAGCGCATTACCACCTTGGTGGAATCTTGGCTGATGATATGGGATTAGGGAAAACTGTACAGACGATTACGTACTTGCTATCCGAAAAGGAGAGCGCAACACAACCGATTAAAAACTTGGTCGTAACCCCTGCTTCCTTACTCTACAACTGGAAAAAGGAAATAGAAAAATTCGCACCAAATTTTCATGTCGTCATCATCACAGGAAATAAGGAACAACGAAGAAAAGTGCTAGAAGAAGAGATGGATGCAGATATTTACATTACTTCTTATCCTACGTTGCGAAAGGATATCGATTACTATCACGATAAACACTTTGACTCGATGATTTTAGACGAAGCTCAAGCCATTAAAAATCATATAACTCAAACGGCCAAGGCAGTACGAGTTATTTCAGCAAGCAAGCGATTCGCTTTAAGTGGAACACCGATTGAAAATGCATTGGACGAGCTTTGGTCTATTTTCCAAGCGATATCACCTGGACTTTTTGGAAGTAAAAAAGCATTCTTACAATTAAAGTCTGACTATATTGCGAAAATTACACGACCATTTATCCTACGTCGTGTGAAAAAAGAAGTGCTACACGAGCTTCCAGATAAGATTGAAACCGTCCAGTACTCCGATTTAACAACATCCCAGAAGGAAGTGTATCTGGCCTATCTCGAGCGTATCCAGCAGGAAATTGCACAAACAGTGAAAGAAAAAGGTTTTAATCGAGGGAAAATAGAAATATTAGCTGGGTTAACACGTCTCCGTCAAATATGTTGTCACCCTGCGCTCTTCCTAGATAGTTACAAAGGACGCTCAGGAAAACTAGATCAATTAGAAGAGCTCGTGAAAGAACTGAAGCAGAGCGGAAAACGTACCCTTATTTTCTCTCAATTCTCCAGCATGCTAAAGATCATTCACAAGCGACTATCCGCTTCTGGTTTTGAAGCCTTCTATTTAGACGGCTCTACTCCTTCCGAACAGCGAGTGCAAATGGTTGATTCATTTAATGAAGGAGAAAACGATGTATTCCTCATCTCTTTAAAAGCTGGTGGAACAGGATTAAATCTCACTGGAGCAGATACGGTTATCCTCTATGATTTATGGTGGAACCCTGCGGTGGAAGAACAAGCAGCAGGACGTGCACACCGTATTGGGCAGAAAAATGTCGTGCAGGTTATTCGGTTAATTACAGAAGGTACAATCGAAGAGAAAATCTTTGAGCTTCAACAAAAGAAAAGAGAACTGGTCGATCAAATCATCCAACCTGGAGAAACGATGCTTTCGAAGTTATCTGAAGAAGAAATACGAGAATTACTGGAAATTAAAGTATAAACCTAGGAGGATAGGTGTTCTATCCTCCTAGGTTTATATGTTTTTTTATATGATCCAACTTGGACCAAGCTGCTTTTATTAGATATACCTTTTTGAGAAAAGGCTTAATGCATAAACACAGTAGAAGCAATCATATTTAATAAAAACAGTCCTGAAATGACGTACACTATAGGGGACACCTGTTTCCATTGCCCGATCGCAGCCTTCATGATTGGATATGCGATAAATCCAAAAGCTAATCCGTCCGCAATACTAGACGTTAAAGGAATGCCGACAATAATTAAAAAAGCTGGAAACCCTTCTGAAAATTCATGAAAGGAGATATCCTGGACACTTTTCATCATCAAAGCCCCAATGATAATTAGAACTGGTGCCACTGCATTTCCAGGTATTAGCTGAATGACTGGCAATGCCAATAGAGAGAATGCGAACAAGACAGCTGTCACTAATGTTGGAATCCCCGTTTTTCCTCCCTCAGATATCCCTGATGCACTCTCAGCAGCTGCAACAGTCGGGCTTGTACCAAAGAATCCCGATACAATCGTAGAGACTGCAACTGCTTTATATGCACGTGGAAATTTCTTCACATCTGGTAGCATTCCGCTTAGTAGCCCCATGTTTTCAAAAAGAACAATCATCGTTAAGGAAAAAACGGCAATCCAAAAAGGAATCTGCAGGACGCCAAATTCAGTTTGGCTAAAAATCTGGCCATAAGCCTGAAAATCAATGGACTTATCTGCAGTCTCAGGCTTTCCGATAAGCCCAATCGACAGGATGCTTGTAAAGAAGATCCCAATTAATAAGCTCCCTTTCATGTTGCGGACAAATAGAATTAAGGTAACCACTAGTCCTACTATCGTGGACAATGCAATAGGATTACCGAAATCGCCCAGCGCGACAAAAGTCGTTTCACTTGGCTGGATGATTTCTCCCTTCTGTAGCCCAATAAAGGTAAGAAATAAACCTATTCCGACCGTAATGCCATTTTTTATCGAGCTTGGGACAGCGGTTAAAATCCTATTCCCAAAAGGAGTGACACTAGCGAGTAAAAATAATAATCCAGAAATGACTACAACACCTAATCCTTGTTGCCAAGTTAGGCCTAAGGATTGAACAATGGTGTAGCTAAAAAAAGCATTTACTCCCATCCCAGGAATAATAATAATGGGTGCATTAACCCATAAGGCCATTAGTAAACAGCCGATAATAGAGGCGATAACTGTCGCTATGACACCTATACTTAATGATATTCCAGCGTCTTCTAAAATTAAGGGATTTACCAAAATGATATAGGCGCTTGTGAAAAAAGAGGTAAGTCCTGCTGTCAATTCTCTTTTCCACGTTGTCCCGTTTGCTTCCAACTGAAAGTATTGACTAAGTTGCTGAATCATAATGAATGTTTCCTCCGTATTTAATCCCTCGCCCGCCCGAGGTCGACTCGAAAAAAATCGACCTCCATATTTATTTGGAGTAACATACAGTTTACTTACATTTCAGCAATTTTTTTGTGAATTTATTGTGTTGTTAGATGTCTGACAAGTATAAACGATTGATTTATTTTAACACTTAACGATGGAATGTTCAATCCTTCCTCATATAAGATTTTTGATCCATCTAGCAATTGAATTTTATTAGGTAACTTCTTTAAGATAAAAACCCTATTATGATCGAGTGTACGGAAAGAAATAGACTTGTTCATTCTATCAATTAAACTAGACCTCCAACAGTTGAAGGCCCAGTTTTTCTGTGGTTTAACATGCTATGGGAGAACACGGCAATTACATTGGAGAGTACACAAAAATTTATCATGAATAGCCTGTTATTTAACCACCCTCCGTTTAAACTTGCCCTCTAAAGGTGACGTTACAAGCAGATAGGGAATTCCCATCCAAATCCTTAAAGCCAAATCCACCTTTTCCTTCTTGTCCTGGAATTAGGTTAATGTCGGTTACTTCTACCCCATCATGTTTTAAAAACTGATGGAATCGATCGAGGTCCTCTACATAAAAATCAATGACACTATGTGCAATATTATTCTTGGTGTTTATAAAAGTTAGACGTTCTTTGCTTTCTGTCTCTACTAGATAAATAGTAGGTACCCCAATTCTTTGTCCTCCTTGCAAATAGATCATAGCGGTGTTGGAATCTTGATAGCCTACTTTAGTTCCTAAAATTTTATTGTACCAATCTATCGCTTTTTGTAATTGGGATACAGGAATCTCAATTGTTGCAATTCGAGGTACAATTCGCCATAATACATCCTCGTGGAATTTCTTACCAACCTTGTTTTCCGATAATTCTTTTTCCATCACAGGTAACAACTCCTTTTGAAGTAATCCTTTTGATCGTCTAATTCTGCTTTCTACAGCACGAGTAGACACATCCAAAAATGAACTAATCTCACGGGCACTAAATCCACTAATATAGTATAAAATAATCACTTGTCTATTCTTCTCATCTAGCTTATATATGGCGTCCCAGACAGATTTCTTTTCAAACTTTCTTTGTACGATAACATCTACTTTTTCTGAGTGATCGAACAAATGAGGGTGCTGGTCTATGTCTTCATACGGTTTGCTTTTTCGAAGCAGGTCCAAAGATAATCGCTTCGTAATCATATATAACCAACTGGAAAATTTCCGACTGTCTTTTATCGTGCTTAAGCTGGACCAAGCTTTAACAAAAGCTTCTTGTGCAATATCTTGAGCTGCATGGTTATCCCGTGTCATGGAGAGAGCAGTCCCATATATAGCATTCGAATATTTTACGACGAGATCTGAATAGGCTTGCACATCACCTTCCTTTGCTTTTTTTACTAACTCCATGTCTTGACTATTACTCATCGCTTCCCTCCTACTATATAGACGTGATAAAAATATATATTCCGCCCCCTTTTTTTATTTTTCTTGCAAACAATACGACACTTTGTAAATATGGCACTTACCCTGGGCTTGGCGAAGAAAAAGCCAATACCCATCATCGATAGGTATTGGCTTTAGCTGTCTCTTACTTATTCTTTCACTTTCCAAAAACAATTCCAAGCTCGTGATGTTCCCCTTGATACATCGCTCGCTGCACAAAACGAATTTCTCCACGATCGTCGCGAACATCTAATCGGCATGAAGCACTACTCGTATGCAATGCTTCATAAAACTCTTGTACATTAGTCACAACTTTTCCATTCACCTTTTCAATACGCTCTCCCGCTAAAAGCCCTAGACCATCTGCTGGGGTACCAGGAATTACACCTAGTACTAGCATTCCAGTAGAGCTTGGGGAAAAGTAAGCAGATTTCTGCTGATCCTGTAGCCGATGACGATACGAAATCCACTCTCGACCAACGATGGCCACAACCACTGCTACTAAGGACATAAACGCATAATAGTAGCTGGAAATAGCGAAACCGATGACAATTAAGCTTAAAATTAAAACAGCATTTCCTAACTTTTTTGCAGTCACAACAGGTGAAAATCCTTTTGCTACATGCTCAAAACCGATGAGAAAAGGAATAAGAACCAACCCATACGAATCTCCCTCGATGGTAAAAATCGGCCACCAAGGCGCGAAAGGCTCTATAAATCCACTAGGAAGCAGGGCGAAAAATGGTATAATTACTGCTTTTTTTAAACGATGCTGCCCAATCCACTTTCCACGATTCCCTTTGACAACCTCCGGAAAGGTTTCCCTTTGATCTATTCTTAGTAGAAGGAACGCCTCTACTATCAAGAAAAAGCCAATAATAATCGTGAAGCTAGCCGCATCTATATGTTGCAATTCTTCCAGTATATCTATATTTGTTTCTGGTCCATATACATATTGGATAGCCAAAATAATTAGATAGCTAAATCCTAATGTGTATGCGGCAGAAAGCAAGGAAAATCGTAAGAATAAACTTAATGCTATCGTCACTGCTGCAATCAGTAACAGCACGTAAAAATCAAATACAATTCCTAATCCAATCGAAAGCAAGGAAAGAATAATCCCTGCAATTAAGGAAACAGAAGCTGTTCGTTTACTTTCCGAAAATATATCGAATATTTTCGTACCAAATAAACGACGTTCTTTACTTATTCGCTGTCTTGAAGCTAGTAGGACACAAATAATGAACCAGTACAAAACTGGATTCAAGAAAAGTCTCCCTAGCCCTTTTAATAGCTCCCATAACCAATCTTCCATCATCGTCACTTACTCCCCTCGACCTTTGCAATACACACTAAAACATTTCGCTATTCGACAAATAGAATCCTGCCTAAATCTTAATATTTCCTACATAAAAGAGAAGAACCCACGGGGATTCCCCCCGTAGGTTCTCCAACTTAATCAAATAGTGCATTTAACGCTTTCTGTTCTTGTACGTCATTTTCTCCGCTACGAATTTTCTCAACGATACTTGTTTGTAAAACATCCGCTGTTTGTTGATTAATTTTTCCTGTTACTTCTATATCTTTCGAAGATTGAAAGGCTTCAACCGCTTTTTCCGTTCCTTCACTAAAGAATCCATCTTCACGACCAGGATCAAATCCTAATCCCTTCAACATAATTTGGGCACTTTCAATTTTTTGACCGGTATGGTTAAAGGTTAATGGCTCTTCAATCTGAATCGGATTAGCGTAGAAGTATTCCGGCTGTTTCACTGCTATCGTCGGCTCTACCCCTTTTTTATGGATCCAGTTACCTTCTGGGGTTAACCATTTAAACATTGTTAATTTAATCGTACTTCCATCACCCATTGGAACGGCTTGTTGAACCGTTCCTTTTCCGAAGCTTTTCGTTCCTACAATATCGTATCCACCAGCTTCTTTCATGGCACCTGCCAAGATTTCTGATGCAGAAGCACTTCCTTCATCCACAAGCACGGTAATCGGGTAATCTTTGGGCTTCTCCAGTTCAGAGAAATAACGAGATTTTTTCCCGTCTCGATCCTCAATTTGAACGTATGGATGATCTTTCGTAATAAAGTTTTTCAAAATTTCCTCTACAGCAGTTAGCAATCCACCTGGATTTCCACGTACATCAATGACCAGCCCTTCCATTCCCTGGCTTTCTAGATCATCTAGTGCTTTTTTAAAGCTTTCTGCTGTCTTTTCAGAGAATGAGGTTATTTCAATGACTCCAGCCTTTTTCCCGTCTACAGTTTTCGTTTCAGAGTAGACCGTTTCTAACGGGATATCATCTCTTGTCAGTTCAATGGTTAACAGATCAGTTACCCCTGGACGTTTTACTTCCAGTTTAACTTTAGAGCCTTGTTCCCCACGAATCTTGGAGACTGCTTCATATAAATCTAGTCCCTCTAGGCTTTCTCCGTCCACACTTAAAATTTGGTCGTTCGGTTTTAAGCCCGCTTTTTCTGCAGGGGAATCTTTAATCGGTGCGATAATTGTGACATTTCCATCGACCATACTTACCTCTGCACCAATTCCTTCAAACGATGATTCGATTTGATGGTTAAATTCCTCCATCGTTTCTTTATCCATGTACACACTATATGGGTCTTCTAATGTATCGAGCATCCCTTGGATGGCACCTTCGATAAGCTGCTTATCCTCTACTTTTTCTAAGTAACTATCTTTTATTAAAGAGAAAGCTTGCGCTACCTTCGACATGTCTTCCATGCCTTTCATGTTACTAAAAAATTCCTGCTGCTCTTCAGGACTTAAGTCAACAAAGCGCTCTGCTGAGGGTGATGATGAATCCGAATCATCTTCATTAGATGTGGCTAGTTGTACACCAAAATAGGACCCAGCAGCACCGAGCAGCAAAGCTGCCAATAGTAGTAACACGATGTACTGCTTTTTGATATGCATGGTTTCACCTCAAACTATAGGATTTCTTCTAGAAGTATATCATGTATGTATGGCACAAAAAGGCACCACACCGATGTGCGATGCCTTTGCTATTGTTTAGTTTATGCCTAATTTGTCTATTTCATGTCAGAAGTTTATGGCAAGAAAGGTATAGGGTTAATCCCAGAATGATAGTCCCAACCGCCTTCATGTACTTCAAAGTGCAAGTGACTTCCATAAGAATTACCTGTATTCCCCATTGCTCCAATGGTTTGTAGTGCACCTACAGATTGGCCATAGGATACGGATAAACTAGACATATGTGCATACACCGTAGTTTTATCATACTGCGGATGATAAATATACACAACATTTCCGTAACTATTGGACCAATTGGCTCTGGCTACAACTCCAGATGCAGCAGCCTTGATTGGAGTCCCTGTTTTGTTGGCAATGTCAATTCCTCGGTGATAACCAAGGTCTCTTGGACCATAATCAGAGCTTAAACTTCCCTCAGCTGGCCATGCAAAAATGCCACTACCACCTGCAGATAATCCTGATCCAGAACCACCACCAGAGCCGGCATTTTTCTGTGCTTCTTCCTTAGCCAATTTCTCTAATCGAGAAGCTTCCGCTTGGGCTTGTTTTTTTGCTTTTTCAATAATGGATGCTTGTGCTGCTAATGTTTCTTGTTGTTCTTGTAGAGACATTTTATAGTCTTCTAAATGCTGCTCTTCTTCTTCCAACTGTACCATTAACTTTTCTTTTTGTGCCGCTTGTTGATCTAATGTAGCTTTTAGAGTTTGAAGCTCCTCTTTTTGACTAACTAAAGATTTCTTCTTATCCTCTAAAGACGCCTGTTTCGTTTCTAACTCTTTCTTATCAGCAGCTTGCGTTTCTAGTATTCCTTTATCCTGTTCCATGATTGTAGTAACAGCTGCTGCCCGGGTTAAGAAATCCCCGAAGCTTTGTGCTCCCATTAACACTTCAAGATAAGGAATGTTCCCACCACTTTGTTGTAAAGTACGCAGACGATCCTTTAAAAGAGCTTCTCTTTTCTTGATTCGCTCTTTCAAATCCTCAATATCTTTATTTAGTTTCTCAATTTGATTATTCGTGTCTTTTATTTCTTTTTCCTTTGAAGCGATATTCGCTTTCGTTTGATCTAGCTCACTGTTAATCGTATCAATTTGATCTGTTACTTGGTCTTGTTGTTGCAAATTGTCTTCGATTTTCTCTTCCGTTGCATCTGTCTTATTTTCTAAGTCCCCTTGCTTTTCTTGAATATCATCTTGCTGGTTTTCTAAATCATTAATTTCTTCCTTGACATCATTTAGATCCTCCGCATACACAAGGACTGAACTTGAAAAGATTGTGAGTAATGCTACTGCGAGGATTATGATAGAGCGAAAACTTCTTTTCATCTGCATGCTTTACTCCCTTCCACAATAAATCGGCTTCGAAGGTTAAAGAATAGAATCATAGAATTTAAACCTTCAAGAATTTACGTACACTCATGACACTTCCCCAAACACCTATACCTGCACCAATGACAAGAATAATTAGGGATAACTGCCATGCAAACGGATTGAATGGCAATAGCTCCACAAACTCAAAGCTAATAAGGTCACTAACATGAGCTTCTAAATAGTAGTATCCTCCAAGAATAAGGCCAATTGGGACGATACTTCCTAGCACTCCTAATAACAATCCTTCTATGAAAAAAGGCCAGCGAATGAATGCATTCGTTGCACCCACTAGCTTCATAATTCCTATCTCTCTACTTCTCGCCATAATCGTAATCTTAATCGTATTCGAGATAAGAAAAATAGCTGTAAAAATTAATCCTATAATTAATGCTAGTCCAATATTTCTAGCATAATCGTTAAAGGTGAAGAGCTTTTGAACTACCGTTTTGCCATAGTTAACTTCTTGCACATTGTCATATTCCGCAATTTCTTCCGCAACCTGAATGGCATCCGTTGGATCTTCTGTTTTCACAATGTAAGCATGGTTTAATGGATTGTCTTGTTCAAACAGTTCCCAAGACTTTCCCTCTTCCCCCATACTCTCAATTAAAGCGTTTAGTTCTTCTTCCTTTGAAGAAAATTTCACTGTAGACACTTCAGGTATTTTCTTAAGTTGTTCGCCTATCGTATCAATCTGACTTTGATCAGCCGTTAAATCTACCAAAACCTTTATTTCAACATCTTCTTCGATGTTATCTGCAATTTGATTAAGGTTAAGCATAAGCATTAAAAAGGCGCCGACTAAAATCAGCGTTGTCGTAACAGCCCCGATGGATGCAAAGGTCATCCAACCATTACGCAAGATGTTTTTGGCTCCTTCTCTTAGATGTCTTTTAAAGGTATTAAACGTCATAGCCATATTCACCCCGACTTTCGTCACGTACGATCCGTCCGCCTTCAATGGCAATAACACGTTTTTTGATCGTATTTACGATTTCTTTGCTGTGTGTGGCCATGATAATCGTTGTACCACTTGCGTTGATTTCTTCCAAAATATTCATGATTTCCCATGAGGTTTCAGGGTCTAAGTTCCCTGTAGGTTCATCTGCGATTAACAGACTAGGTTTATTCACAATTGCTCTAGCAATCGATACACGTTGCTGCTCCCCACCTGACAGTTCATCTGGCAGAAAACGAGCTTTATTTTTCAGTCCTACTAAGTCTAGAACTTCCATCACACGTTTCCGTATAGCTTTCGGCGATTCTTCAATTACTTCAAGGGCAAATGCAACATTTTCATAAACGGAGAGTTTAGGTAGCAATTTAAAATCTTGGAATACGACTCCGATATTTCGTCGTAGGTAGGGAACGTCTTTCCATTTCATATTGTGAAGCTGTTGTTTATGGATCCGGATATATCCTTTGGAAGGTTTCACTTCTCTATAAATCATTTTAATAAAGGTAGATTTGCCTGCCCCACTCGGGCCTACTACATACACAAACTCACCTTCGTCAATTTGAACGTCCACACCGCTTAAAGCTTGTACACCGTTTGGGTATGTTTTTTGTACTCCCTGCATATCAATCATATATTTATCACCTTTACCTCATTTATGTTATCTACCTTGATGTCTGCACTTAAAGTTAGTAATCTAGTAAAATTTCTGTCGAAACATAAGTCCTCACTATTATAACATCTATAAAGGACTTTTTTAGACAAAAAAATATTACATTTATGTTTCAAAGGACCTAAATGATAGGAGAATGTAAATTTTTATGGCGAATTAGGTAAATAGAGCCCTATAATCGACAAAATTCTACACAACCTTAATGATTATAACGGACTAAATATAACTTTCGCAAGGTGCAAAAGGTGGAAAAAAATCGAGTGTAAATCCTTAGATTTACACTCGATTCTCTTATTTTCGACTATTCTATGACGGTTTCTACATTTGTTTGAAGTTCAGTATCAAACAGTGGAAGTTCAAAAAGGAAATTGGTTTGAAACTGTCCATTTGCTTGCAGTTCTTCTGTCAACATAGTAAAGGCTTGATCCAGTTCTGTTAGGAGCTTTTCTAACTTGTCTGCAACTTCTTTCGTTACTTCATCTGTATTTTCTTGTAAGGTAGCACGAGTCTCAGTTGCTTTTTTTTCTACATCGTCTGCTAATTCTTGAAGTTTAGTTTCTACCTGTTGTTCTTTATGTTTTGCGTCTTTTTGCACATGCTGCAGTACTTGCTTGGATTCATCTATTACTTTCTCAGCGTTCTCCACCAATTCTTCCGATTCTTCCTCTAGTTTTTCAGAGTTCAAGTTCACTTCAGCTTGTGAGTCTGATGTTATATCATCATCCAAACTCGTTTCTGATGATGCTTCAACCTGTGCACTTTCAGTTTCAATGTGTACAGCTGCTTCGGTGGATGCTTCAGCTTTTGCTACAGCGTTGGCAGATTCACTAGCCATTGATTTCACCTTATGAACAACAGCACGTGCCTTCTGTTTCCCTTCTTCGACAAGAGATTCTACATGATGTATATCTTGTTTTACTTCTACTGTCGCTTGAACATCTGTTTTATTTACTGCTGCATCTGCTTCTACTGAACCTGCTGCGAATACTCCTACTGAAAATACTCCTGCCAAGATACTTGCTTTCACAACATTTCCATTCATTATAAATCGCTCCTTTTTCTAATTTTTTCTGTATGGTGTACGTTTGCTTAGAAAAAAGAGCTCCTTTGAGGTGGTGGCGTTGGTGGTGCATTCACCCACTGATTTCTAATGACATATTTCCGATTCCAATAAAGCTGTGTTTGCAACAAGCGGTTCGATTCCAATTGCGAAGCAAGATAGACTGCAAGAGGCGAGCTTTTTGTCTGCCATCGCTTCCACAATTGTTGTGGAATCTTTGTTATGGATAATGTCACGAGTTTTTGAAGCTCTGGAAAGTCCTTCTTTTCATCTGGAATGGGTGTTTTCGTCGGAGCTTCTTTTTGTACCTTAGTAGTAATCGCGGAAGATTCGGATGGTTTGGTAGGACTTAGATCGTTTTTCTTTCCGGTTATAGGTACTGGCTCCGAGCGTTTCCTCTGTTCTTGAACAGGCTGAACTGAGTGATCTTTTGTTTGGTCTTCGATTCCCAAATCCTCGGAAGGCTTTACTGGAGTTTGCTTCGATTTATTTTGCGATTCCTCCAGGATTTCTTCAGAAGCCTTATGCACTTCCTTTTTTACCTTTTCCGTGATTTCCTCCACTTGTTTCGTGGCTTTTTTCGGGCCTTCATTTCCAGCTTCAACAAGCTTTGATGATATGTCCTTCTCGATCTGTTTCTCCCCTTCTTGGACAACGTTTTTCAAATCCTTCTCCAAGGAATTTGAAATTTTGTCTATTGGGGATTCATCTGATCCTGCAAACACGGCTTGTGGTGCCGCTGTGATAAAGAGGGAGAGCACCCCAACACCTACTAGGTGCCGAATATTCAACGACTCACCTCCTTCCTTATTACATGGTTTCTAGTCCATATCCACTTTTTTGACGGTTCATCATCTGATTAGGAAGATGGAACCATGAAAAAGAAGCACCTAAAATTAGATGCTTTGATACTAAGTAGTTCAGTTTTTAGACTAAGAAACGTATTTAGCAAGCATATCCCGAAGCAGTATTCGCATTCCACTAAATAACTATTCAATCAGCATAGAAAAAACACTCATAGTTATAAAATTTCTCTCAGTGATTTTTACTAAAATGTCTAAATTTAAAGTAGTTGTTATGAAAGGATCTAAGCAACATAGACCATTGTAATACTAAAGACCTTTTATTTTAAACGACAATTTGGACATATTACCGGTAGGAGGTGAAAAAATGGCTGAACAAAAAAAAGACGGAATGAAAGAAGATTTGAATGAACTACTTAACAGAATAGGGCGATCTAACATGAATGAAGGAATTCCTAGTGATAAAACTTCAACTGAGATAGAAAAAGACAGTGAACTGGATAAAAGCAATAAAAACGAGCGCCACAATGAAAATGCTCGTGCATCAGCAGCTGTTGAACCAGAAAACCCAAGAATAAATACGGATAACCTGTAACTATAATAATCCAAGGTTCCTCACAATTCACAGTAATATAATAATATTTGTTCCAATCCCCTCATTAGATATTTGAGTTTTAATAACGTATAAACAACAAAAAAGACAGTCCAATTTACGTGTTACATGGACTGTCTTGAATGGTTCATACTCTTAGATAGAACCAGTTCCGCCCGACATTATAAATTTCTTATTTTATTTAAGATTAGCCGTTGTTCTGTCGATGCTACTAGCCTTCTTGTATAGGCAACAGTATCTGGATTGATACTAACACTATCGATTCCTTCTTGAATGAGAAATTCAGTAAACTCTGGATATAAAGAAGGTCCCTGCCCGCAAATAGAAACGGTTTTACTGTGCTTATGTGCAGCATGAATTAACGTTTTAATAGCTCGCTTCACCGAAATATTTCGCTCATCAAAATAACCCATACTATTTAGAATACCTGAATCTCGGTCCGAGCCCATGATTAATTGAGTTAGGTCATTACTGCCAATGCTAAACCCATCGACAAGCTGGGCAAATTCCTCTGCAGCGAAAATAACCGATGGGACTTCTGCCATAATCCAAATTTTGAATTGCTGATTTTGTACGAGTCCTTCTTCAGCCATGATCTCTTTGACCCTCTCCACTTCCCATGTTGTCCGCACAAAAGGGAGCATCGCCCATACATTAGTCAATCCATATTCTTCTCGTACCCGTTTCATGGCACGACATTCCAAGCGAAAGCCTTCCTCATATTCAGGGGAGATGTAACGGGAAACACCTCTCCAACCAATCATCGGGTTGGCTTCCACCGGTTCGACCTCGTCTCCACCCTCTAGTCCACGGAATTCGTTGGAACGGAAATCACTTAACCTAACGACAATCGGTTTTGGATACACCTCCTGGGCTACTTTCGTAATCCCCTCTGAAAGTTTATCAATAAAAAAATCCTCTTGGTTCGTTTTTAAGAGATACATAGGATGGGCGCCCATGCTAGAAAAAATAAACTCGCTTCTCATTAAGCCAATCCCTTCAAAAGGGAGATCCTTGTACTGGTCAATCAAATCCGGTTCACCGAGATTCATATAGACTTTTGTCCCTGTAACCGGTTCCAATTGGTTGAATAGAGAAGGATCAAAGGAAGGTTGTTTTGGCTCTTCGCTTTCTTCCTTTTCTAGGATGCCTTCAAAAACCACTCCACGTGTCGCATCAACCGTTACTTCCATACCATCTAATAACACGGCTGTTGCGGAATTAGCACCAACGATACAAGGAATTCCTAATTCTCGAGACACTATCGCTGCATGACATGTGCGACCACCCTCATCGGTTACTACTGCAGCCGCTTTCTTCATTGCCGGGATCATATCTGGGTTCGTCATAACGGTTACTAAAATATCGCCTTCTTCGACAAGAGAAATCTCTTGGATATCCTTAATCTTTTTAACCTTCCCCGCTCCGATTCCTGGTGCTGCAGCAAGTCCTCGAATAAGCATGTTTAATACGACTTTTTCTGTTGGACTCATTTCTGATTTCTCCTCCTCTAGCGTCGTAATCGGTCGTGCCTGCAAAATATAGATTTCTTTTGTATCCGCATCTAACGCCCACTCTATATCCTGTGGAAAATGATAGAGTTCTTCAATTCGGATACCAGCCTTTGATAGATGTACGATTTCCTCTTCTATTAGACACTGAGCGGTCACGGACGCTTGGCCGAGATATTCCTTAACGGCAACTTCGCTCGTCCCAACAGCGTGTTGATTCTTGATCACTAATAGATTCTTGTTAGTGATATTTTTTTCTATTATTTTTAGGCTTGATTTCTCGACTACGTATTCATCTGGTGAGACCATCCCTGAAACCACCGCTTCTCCCAACCCCCAGCTAGCGTTAATCATCATTTCTTTTCGATTACTCGTCACCGGATTGGCCGTGAACATCACACCAGCTTTCTCGCTGTCGACCATTTTTTGCACGACCGCACTTAGAGCTACATGAAAATGATTGAATCCTTGATTCGCACGATAATAAATGGCTCTTGCCGTCCATAGGGATGCCCAGCATTTTTTAATATGGGAGAGTACCTCCGTAATCCCGCTAATTTCTAGATACGTATCCTGTTGACCAGCAAAGGACGCCTCCGGTAAATCTTCCGCGGTGGCAGAGCTTCGTATCGCTACATAAGGTGCTTCTATTCCAATCGAATAACTAAACTGGGCGTACGCTTCTCGAATTTCTTTTTCGATTGGTTCGAGCATTTCGCTCGTGTAAATTAGTTTTCTTATTTCAGAGCTTATTTTCTGTAATTGATGGGTGTTTTCCAAATCAATCGTATGGATGAGGTTTATAATGGTTTGATCCAGCTTTCGTTCTTCTATAAACGTACTGTATGCGGAAGCCGTCACACAAAATCCGGGAGGCACCTTGACTCCTTTCTGCGTCAGTTCCCCTAGATTAGCACCTTTTCCACCAACAAGAGCAATGTCCTCCTTGTCAATCTCATCGAACCATTTGATATAGCGGTATTCTTTCATTTACGACTCTCCTTTCGATTTCATTGTAAATATTCTAATAATTATAAATAACATACATTTATAGTTGCGTAATGTCAATAATAATGTATGTTATTTAATTAATAATGTACATTAATTAAGAAATATTAGTGTTAAATAGTGTAAACTATATAAAAAATCACCTGACTGTAAAACAATCAGGTGATTCTGTCATTGATTATTATGTTGTTTTAAATCCTTCTCCTAACACTTCCGTGGCGTTCATGACCACAACAAAGGCATTATTGTCTATGCGTCGTACCATTTGTGTGACTTTTGAAAACTCTCCACGGGCTACCACACACATGATCACTTGTCTTTCTTCATTTGTATAGCCACCAGTTCCTTGTAGCACCGTTACCCCCCGATCCACATCACGAAGTAACGCTTGTCGCACTTCTTGAACTTGATTGGTGATTATCAGAACATTTTTGGAGGTGTTCATCCCAACTTGAACGAAATCGATTGTTTTACTTGTGACGAACAAACCGATAAGGGCATACAAGCCTTGCTCGATTGAGAAAACAAAGGCAGCAGTTAGTACAATCATGCCATCAAATATGGCCACACAGATGGAAAGTGGAAATGGAATAAACTTATGAAATATTTGGGCAGCTAAATCAACTCCACCCGTTGAAGCACGGCCACGAAATACAATTCCGAGCCCAAGGCCGACACCCATTCCACCAAAAATAGCACCTAATAGTGGTTCCGATGCAACAGACGGGAAATCTTTTGTAAGGAAGACGAAAAACGGCAGGATGATCGTACCAACTAGTGTCTTCGCTCCAAAGCTCATGCCTAAAATTAATATTCCAGCGATGAACAATGGGATATTCAAGGCCCATTGCACGATAGAAGGCTCCCAGCCAAATACAGCTTTTGTAATCGTACTAATCCCGGCCACTCCGCCTGAAGCTACTTCATGAGGAAGTAGAAAAGCATTAAAAGCTACGGCAACAAAAAAAGATCCTAGTATAACCAGGCTGTATTCTATCACATGAACCAACATCGTCGGCATTGGTTCTCTTCTATATTTTGCAATCACGTACATACACCTCATTTGTTTAACTTTTCTCTCTTAAACCGTAAGGAGTATAACATGATGCTAAAGTCCTGTAAACAAGTCAAAGCACAGTATTGTTGCACTGTGCTAAAGGGATAAAAGATAAAAAGAACTAGCTACAACTAGTTCTTTAATCGATGTTTCTCTAATATATGATTCAGCATACCTACCATTTCTTCTTCCATGTCCGGTCTGCTTAATGCCATTTCCACTGTCGTTTGAATAAAGCCTAGTTTATCCCCAACATCAAATCGTTGTCCGGTAAATTCATAGCCATAGACAGGTTGAATTTTCGTTAGCTTTTCAAGGGCATCTGTAAGCTGAATCTCTCCACCCGTTCCTATTTCTTGTTCTTCCAGAATAGGTAATATCTCTGGTGTTAAGATGTATCTACCCATAATAGCTAAACGAGAAGGTTCTGTTCCTTGTGCTGGTTTCTCCACTAAGCTCTTGACTTTATAGGCTCTATCAGATTGATTTTCAGGATCTATAATACCGTATCGATCGGTTTCTTGAGGAGAAACTTCTTTAATTCCAAGGATACTCGCCTCATATTTTTCATACTCATTCATTAACTGCTTTAAGCAAGGTGTCTCAGCTTGTACGATGTCGTCCCCAAGTAAGACTGCAAATGGCTCATTGCCAATAAATTTTCGAGCGCACCAAATCGCATGACCAAGCCCTTTCGGCTCCTTCTGACGGATATAATGGATATCAACCTTTGCCGATTGATTGATCTGTTCTAACAGATCGAACTTGCCTTTTTTATATAGGTTATCTTCTAATTCAAACGCGTGATCAAAATGATCCTCTATAGCACGCTTCCCTTTTCCGGTTACAATAATAAGATCTTCAATCCCTGATTCAATCGCTTCCTCGACGATATATTGGATCGTTGGTTTATCAATGATGGGAAGCATTTCTTTCGGCATCGCCTTCGTTGCTGGTAAAAATCTTGTTCCTAATCCTGCTGCCGGTATGATTGCTTTACGAATAGTCATCTAGTGCCCCTCCTAACCTTTGCATCATCTTATGTAAAAGGATGCTACCATCGTAGCATCCCCCCGTTAATTCATCGTTGAACGTAAATACGCATCAATAAACGGGTCAAGATCTCCGTCCATCACACCTTGTGTATTCCCGATTTCATGGTTGGTCCGGTGGTCTTTCACCATCGAGTACGGGTGGAATACATAAGAACGGATTTGACTTCCCCAGCCAATCTCCTTTTGCTCGCCGCGAATTTCGTTCAATTCTTGTTGTTGTTTTTCAATTTCAAGCTGATAAAGCTTAGCTTTCAACATCTTCATCGCTTGTTCTCTGTTTTTAATTTGGGACCGTTCAGATTGGCATGTCACAACCGTATTCGTTGGAACGTGGGTAATCCTTACGGCTGAATCTGTCGTGTTGACGTGCTGTCCACCCGCTCCACTCGAACGATACGTATCAATTTTTAAATCCTCTGTTTTTACATCAATATCAATATCATCGTCTAATTCAGGCATAACCTCACAAGAAACGAAGGAGGTGTGTCTGCGACCAGAAGAATCAAACGGAGAGATTCTTACTAGACGGTGAACCCCTTTCTCTGCTTTTAAATAGCCATACGCATTATGTCCTTTAATCAACAGAGTAACACTTTTCACTCCCGCCTCTTCCCCTGGTAGATAATCCAATGTTTCCACTTTGAACTGTTTCGATTCTGCCCATCTCGTGTACATACGGAGAAGCATACTTGCCCAGTCCTGGGATTCCGTACCACCAGCACCTGGATGCAGCTCTAAAATCGCATTATTTTTATCATAAGGCTCACTTAGTAAAATCATTAATTCGAAATCATTCAAAGCTTTGGTTAAAGTTTGTACTTCTTCTTCAAGCTCTGCACGCAAATCTTCATCTGATTCTTCTTTGACAAGCTCATAGGACACTTCCAAGTTTTCATGACTTTCGACATGATTATCAAAGTTATGAACAAGTTCTTTTAATCCATTCACTTCATTAATCACCTTTTGTGCCCCTTGCTGATCATCCCAGAAGCTCGGATCCGCCATTTCCTCTTCTAACTCGGCAATTCGGGTTCTCTTTTGTTCTAAGTCAAAGAGACCCCCTAAAGTCCGCTAATCGCTTAGCCATTTTTTCTAATTCTTGCTTTATCTCTACTAATTCCATTCGGTCACCTCATAAAGTCTTTCTTGTTTAAGTTGTTTTAAAAAAGAAGCATAGACTAGGTTGATTTCCGCTGCGGGTAGTCGCTTTCCGCGGGCACGGCCTCAGCCTCCTCAAAAAGCAAAAACCGCTCTCTGCGGGGTCTTCAGACTCGTGCTGTTCCCGCAGGAGTCGACTACCCTCCGCTACAATCAATGTGCGAAAATTTTTCATGAGCTTCTATATTATGTTCAAGAAAGGATTTTTCTCTCTATAACTATCTTTTAGGATGTATATTTCCAAACGCAGCATTCCACTACTAGTCTAGACCTGAATTTTCACTTTCATTTCTTTCAAGGAAAACACTTCCTCTAAAAGGAAGTGTCCTTACGATCTATCATTATTTTCCGTGACAATGCTTATACTTTTTCCCACTACCACAAGGGCACGGATCGTTTCGTCCTACATCATCTGTTTTTACAAATGGACGTTTTACTTTTTTCTTTTCTTGATCTCCGGATACCGCTTGTGTATCTTTAACGACCGCTTCACGTTGAAGGTTTTCTCGAATTTGCGCCTTCATCACATAACGGGAAACCTCTTCCTCGATATTGGCAATCATTTCTTCAAACATCGTGTAGCCTTCCATTTGATACTCACGCAATGGATCGTTTTGTCCATAGGCTCTTAAGTGGATACCTTGGCGAAGCTGATCCATTTGGTCGATGTGGTCCATCCACTTCGTATCTACCGTACGAAGAAGGATAACTTTTTCGAACTCGCGCATTTGCTCTGGAGTAAGCTCTTCTTCTTTTTGATCATACTTCTCAGTCACCTTTTGGTAAATGAGATCAATCATCTCTTCTGGCTCTTTACCTTGTAAGTCATCGACTGAAACATCTCCAGCATCTAACAAGTTAGCTTGCAGATATTCGACAATACTTACAATATCCCAGTTATCATCGTCATCGTCTTGCGTATGAAGTTCGACTACACGCTCAATCGTCGTTTTGAGCATTTGCTCAATGATTTCACGTAAGTTTTCCGAATCAATGACATCAAAACGTTGTTTGTAAATAATCTCCCTTTGCTGACGAAGTACATCATCATAAGACAGAATCGTTTTACGTGCATCGAAGTTATTTCCTTCCACACGTTTTTGCGCCGATTCAACGGCACGAGATACCATTTTACTTTCAATAGGTTGGTCGTCATCCATTCCTAAACGGTCCATCATGTTTTTCATATTGTCAGATCCAAAACGGCGCATTAATTCATCTTCCATTGATAGGTAGAATTGTGTTTCACCTGGATCTCCTTGACGACCAGAACGACCACGAAGCTGGTTATCAATACGACGAGATTCATGTCGCTCTGTACCAACAACGGCCAAGCCTCCAAGTTCCTTGACCCCATCGCCTAATTTGATATCCGTACCACGACCAGCCATGTTTGTAGCAATCGTAACCGCACCTAACTGACCAGCATCCTCGATAATTTCTGCTTCACGGAAGTGGTTTTTCGCGTTTAAGACATTATGCTTCACGCCAGCTTTTTTCAAATACTTCGAGATCAATTCAGACGTTTCTACCGCTACCGTACCAACAAGAACTGGTTGTCCGTTTCGATTGCGTTCCTTGATTTCCTCCACAACAGCACGGAATTTTCCTTCCATCGTTTTATAGATAAGATCCGGACGGTCATTACGGACAATTTCCTTGTTTGTCGGAATGACGATAACATCCATATTATAAATATTACGGAATTCCTCTTCTTCCGTTTTCGCTGTACCAGTCATTCCGGCAAGCTTTTCATACATACGGAAAAAGTTTTGGAACGTAATGGAAGCAAGTGTCATGCTTTCATTTTGAATTTGTAAGCCTTCTTTCGCTTCAATCGCTTGGTGTAAGCCATCGCTATAACGACGACCTTTCATGAGACGACCAGTGAATTGGTCGACAATGACTACTTCGCCTTCTTCGACGACATAGTCCGTATCACGGTGCATCGCTACATGAGCTTTAAGTCCCTGGTTAATATGGTGGGTTAAGGCTACGTGCTTTAGCTCGAATAAGTTTTCGATACCAAAAGCTCGTTCCGCTTTGTTCATTCCTTCTTCCGTCAGCTGAACCCCTTTTGTTTTTTCATCATAGGTGTAGTCCTCTTCATTTCTCAGCGTGCGCACGAATGCATTGGCTTGTTGATAGAGAGAAGCTGATTTTTGTGCAGTTCCTGAAATGATTAATGGTGTTCTCGCTTCATCAATTAAGATTGAGTCAACCTCATCAATGATGGCAAAGTGCAATGGACGCTGTACCATTTGCTCTTTGTACAGAACCATGTTGTCACGCAAGTAGTCAAATCCGTATTCATTATTCGTACCATAAGTAATGTCCGCTACATACGCGGCACGTTTTTCATCCTTGTTCATGCCATTGCTATTGAAGCCAACAGTTAAACCGAGAAACTCAAATAGCTGACCCATTTCTTTCGCGTCACGATCTGCTAAGTATTCGTTTACGGTAACAATATGGACGCCTTTTCCTGTTAAGGCATTTAAATAAGCAGGCATCGTAGACGCAAGGGTTTTCCCTTCCCCTGTCTTCATCTCGGCGATATTCCCTTCATGTAAGGCAATCGCACCTTGAATTTGAACTTGATATGGGCGCATTTTTAAGACACGTTTAGCTCCCTCACGAACGACCGCATATGCTTCGACCAAGAGATCGTCCAAGCTTTCTCCGTTTTGATATCTCTGCTTAAAGTCCTCGGTTTTCGCACGTAACTCATCATCTGTTAAACTCTCTAGCTTTGGTTCTAGTGCTTCTATTTCATCCACTTGTTTTTGCAGGTGATTGAGTTGGCGTTGATTGCCATCCCCAAATACTTTTTTTAGTAGTCCACGCATATGAACGCTCCTCTATGAAAGAAAAATATATTATAATTATATTTGTGAATCACATTTAATCATAACACTAGCCCCTTTTAAAGACAAGAATCACGGGGGAATGAAGAGATTGGAATAGACAACAAAATTCTTCATATTTATACAAAATAAAAGAAAAACTCTCCTCTTTCTCCTAATTCATAAAAACCAGCCCCAAAATTGAAAAATTTCATACATGAAACCGCTAAATTTTTGAAAAAATCAAACTCGTCACGTTGAAATGGTATATGGTATAAAAGAATTACCTCGCAAGTAAAGGGGATGAGAAAATGAGACGTTGCGAGTATTGCTCCTCCACCTCCCACCGATTAACTCAGCACGAAGCTACCATCACCCAGCTACTTAAAAAAGTAGCGATTTTAAATCGAAGACTATCCGAACTAGAAAACCTTCAAAATGTATCTCGCCACACGGACCATTCCAAGTCCCCGGTTTTGCGTTAACCTCGATTTGCCTCGAAACACCACCTCTCTACTCCTCCCTATCAGAGCTGGCACTCCCCGTGCTAGCTCTGGTACATAGAAAAAACTTGGTGAAGCCAAGCCCTTAGGCGCTGGTTGAGCCTTAGTTGCACTTATACTATCACCTGACAAAACTTATAAGTTCTTGATGGTATAAGAAAAGCTCTGACACATTTTGGTCAGAGCTTTTTGTGTTCTGTTTTATTTAACTAGACTCAATCAGCCCGTAACGGCCATCTCTTCTCCGATACACAACACTTGTTTCTCCTGTTGTGGCATCTTTAAAAACGAAGAATTCATGTCCGAGCATATCCATTTGCAATACCGCTTCTTCTGAATCCATTGGTTTTAAATTAAATCGTTTTGTACGAACGATTTCGATATCGTCGCTGTTTTCAGCTTCTTCTATAGCCTTGTTTGCTTCTCTTTCCATTTGTGCAAATGCATACTTTGGAGCACCGTTTTGACGGAATTTTCGGTTCACTTTCGTTTTATATTTACGAATTTGTCGCTCTAATTTATCTAATACAAGATCAATTGCTGCATATAAATCGGTGTGTCGTTCCTCCGCACGAAGCAATAAGTTCGTCATTGGAATCGTAACCTCGATTTGTTGTTCATCGTTATAGACTCGGATGTTTACGTTTACATCTGAAGTAGGAGGAGTTTCAAAGTAACGTTCCAGCTTACCAATCTTCTTTTCCACGTATTCCTTAATAGGAGCAGTAACCTCTACGTTTTCACCACGAATGTTGTACTTCATTAAAGTTGCCTCCTTTATGTCCTTATGTATTTATTATTCTAGCTTACCCGTCCAAATTCCTGCTTAAACCATGATTTATTGAAAGTTTTTGTCTGAATTTATCAAGCAAAATTCACTGAATTGACAATTATGTAAGCGATTACGGATTCATCATTTACCAAACGAGGACATATGTTACTAAAAAGAACGGTCGAACGAATTCGTAGGAGGAATGAACCATGGCTGATGAAGAAAAACAAGGTCCTCAACAAGTAAATCCAAAGGCAATTGCTGCACTTGTGTTAGGGATAACCTCAATTGTCATCCCTTATATTGGATTAATTTTAGGTATAATTGGGATTGTATTTTCTAATAAAGCGAACGCAGAGGTTGATAAGCTCAATCACTCTGGCAAAGGGCTAGCTGTAGCTGGGTTAGTTACGAGTGTGGTAGGGACGGTTTTGTGGGCGTTTGTGTTGATTTTGGTGATTATTGGGTTTAGCTTGGTTGGTGGGCATTGAACGTATGGAGAGGCTGTCCCAAAAGGTCATTATAATATGGACTTCTAAATCCAACGGTAAATATAGTTGGTCCATGTTATAATCGATAAAAGAAAGATGATTATTTTTCATAAGAAAATCACTCCTTTGGTTGGTTATTGGTGGTACTTTAATTATATCAAAGGTAGCGATTTTTTTATTTTCGTTTAAAAAAAGAAGAGGGTGTCACCAAAAGCTAGTCTTTTGGGACACCCTCTTCGTCAGTGGATGATGAAAGGTTTCAAACATACCTGCATATCATATTTCCATGCTTCGAATGCGGGTATAACCTGGCTACCTATTATGCTTTTTTTCTCCTGGTTATCTGTACTATTAAACCAATCAGAAAGTTTTACAATAACATGTTTACAATTCTCCAATTCCCCTTGAATTGACGGTTCATCAACAAAAATAATTGCTATTTGCTCGTGACAACTGTTTAGGTGAGCAAAGGCATTCAATAAGTCATTAAAAATATCGAATACTTGTGGAGGAGCATTCTCTTGAAGGTTTGAATATAAATAGTCAAACCCTTCACTCATCACATGTAAAAGCTCTAAATATTCTTTAAGCATAACAAACTGAGAATCGTTCAATTGTGTCATGTTACCACCTATTTTCTATGATCCATAAACATACCGTCATGGTTTGAGAGTTGTTTGTATGGATTCGTATATTTAGTATTAGATTTCTTTTTTTCCTTAAGAGTACTGATATCAGATTTTACCTGATAAAAAATAGATTGTAATTTTGCTTCAATTTCTTTATCTATTTCAACCAATTTTTTCCCCATCTTACTTTCCTCATTCGTAAATGGTGGCTTGACATTTTGAATTATAACTTCCCGTTTATCTATTAACTCCGTTATAGTTCCAATAAGCCCTTCTCTTTGATCTCCATTAACAGACTTAGAGACAGCTTCATGCAAAGTTTTGGTCAGATCAAGTAGATGTTCCAACTGATTCATTAGAAACTAACACCTTGCCCATATAACTTTTGACGATTGATTTTAATGACTTCCTTCCATGTGTCACGGAATTGTGTAACAAGTTCTTCCACCTCAACAAGAAGTGAAAGCTCATTCTTAATATTAGCTTCCATGAGCTGACGGTTAATAAAATCATATAGTGGCATCATTTCTTTCGCGATTGGTGTATCTTGATCTAAGGTAATCATAAGTTCTTGGATAATTGCTTGTGCCCTTTGTATATTTGTATTCTTTAGTTCGTAATTTTCTTCTTCTATACCACTCTTTGCTTGTTTCATAAACTTTAAGCATCCGTTATACAGCATTAGGGTTAGTTCACCAGGTGATGCTGTAGTTACGGAATTGTTTTGGTATGCTTGGTATCGATTCTGCATAGCATGCACTCCCTTTATTTCAATTATCCAAACTGATTCATGAGATACATAGATTGCTGATTCATTTGTTGAATGGCTTTTTCCATCTCTGTAAATTGGCGCCAGTATCGATTTTCGATTTGAACTAAACGATCTTCGAAAGAACTTATCCGATCATTCAAGTCATCCAATCTTTTACCAAATGTATAGTTTTGAAGGACAGAACCGCTTTTTCCTGCTCTTTCTTCGATTTTAGTCATCGTTGTCTCAATAGAATCTTCCAAACGATTAATAATTCCTCTTCCTGATCCATTAACATCGTTCGAAAAAATCTTATGGACAGATTCAGGATCTTCTTGTAACGCTTTACGGAGCTTGTCCTCCGATATGATTAGTTTTCCACCTTCTGTGTAGTCTGATGATGTTTCAATACCAATTTCAGATAAATGACTGTAGTTACCGGAATTGTTTATTTGGGAATACCAGTTTTGACGCATATCAAAAACACCGGCGGATAAAATACTATCTCCTTTAAGGAGCCCACTTTTAGCTCGCTCCTCCCACAATTCTATCTCTTTATCAGACATACCTTCCTTTTGCGCATCCGTTAATGGTTTGTAATCTCTATAACGATCTTCCTGCAAACTATCATTTACTTTCTCAAGCAACTTATTATATTGATCTACAAATCCAACTATTTTTTCAACCGCTGCATCTACATCATTGTTAACCGTAATCGTTGCAGAGCTATTTGGAGTAGTGTCTGTAAAGTTAAAAGTAACTCCGTTTAAAGTGTAAGAATTGTTTGTTGTTTCGACACTGTATCCATTATTATAGGTGAAAATTGCGTTTGTACCGCCTTGTTCAACTTTTTGCCACTCTTGCACTCCTGTGCTTTCGTTTAACACTTGTTCACCGTTTTTAATCTGTAAGACATCGGTTAAAAATGCTGAGTTTGTTTGACCATCAAAACCAATTTCTGCTCCTAAAAATTCTGTGGTTTTGTTGAAATCTCCGGTTTCCGTTCTTTCTAGAATTACTTTATCTTGTTCACTGTCGTAGAAGGCACGAACTCCTCCTCCAGATTCTTCATAGATCATATTTAGAACTTCATTTAACGTATTATCTCCCGTAAATGTAACGGTGTGATCCTGTCTTACACCGTCTTTATTATAGGTATAAAAGTCAAAAGAATTTGTTCCATCCGCAATTGTACCATTTGCGAAAGTTTGATTTTTTAAAGCAGCGTCCGGATCGATTTTGGTAGTTCCTCCGGATATTGCGGATTGACTATAGTTCATCGCTGCGGAAGCTAGCTGTTCAACTTTTATATTATAGGTTCCATTAGCTGAACTTGCTGTTGCAGTTGCCGTTACTGCACTAGAATTTGTAGACGTTGTAGATTTGGAGTTATAGGTACTAGACAGTTTCATATTCAGGATTTTTTGATCTAAGTCATAAAGTGCTTTGTTCATATCACGATATGCATCTCTTTGCCATGTCATCCATGTCTTATCCTGCATCATCTTATCTAGAGGCATTCGTTCTGCCCTCATGAGATCTTTCACTATTTTTTCTGTATCCATACCTGAAGCTAGTCCAGTAATTCTATTCGTATTTATACTCTCTACCATTTCATTTCACCTCTATACTGTTTCATCTACGATAAAACCCATTAGCTCTGCCATTGAAGCATATGCATCTAATAGCTTCTTAGCCGGTATTTCTTTAATAACTTCATTGGATTCTGGATTGACTATAGTAACATAGTATTCTTTCAGTTTTTCATGATATTCGAACTTAAGGGCTGTACGAGTAGGCTCTAGGAAATCATTCATACCTTTTATAACTGCTTTAAGTTGCTCTTCATCAATTTCCCTTTTGACATGTGCTACAGTTTCAACATTTTCATGAGTGTTTTTAGATAAGTCTATCTTTAAGGAAGATTCACTCTCATGCAAATTATTAATTTTGGACTTTTGAATAAATTGAGAATTTGAAACTATTTCTCCAATCTTCATACAATAACCCACTTCCTAGGATACGCTTTATTGTTATATCGGATTTTCTTTTGAGAAGTTAAGGTTTTATGCAATAAAAACTAAATAATTACTATTTATTTAAAGTGGTATTTAAGAATTTTTCTAACTCCACTATTACCAAATCCGAAATATCTTTCGAATAAGTAAATAACTTTTTCTGAATTTCAACTGTTTTTAAGAAATTTTCCTTTGAGAATTCATATGTTAATTTATTGAATTCAAAAGAAGCTATTGAAATATGGGTTTGTAAAAAAATACTTAAAAAACCACACGAATCCAACGCTTTTTTATATTTCAAATCAAAATCTGTAAGAATTTGAAACGATTTTTTATCAAATGATTGCTTTTTAACTTGTCCGTCCATAGATTGAAGCATAGAGTTCAACAAATATTTAAATTCTTGAACTATTCTTACTTCCGTTTTTATTAAATCGCCTATTTCATTTAGATTATTATGAATTGGATGATAATTATCTTGTAAAAATTTATATAGAGGGGGACACGTTTTAGTTGCATATTGTTTTATTGCTGCCTTAAACGGCAATTGTTCACAATGATTAATCTTCGCTCCACCTTCTGTAGAATTAATAACTTTCTGCCTAGTCCTGTAAAACTCCTCTTCAAACCACATCGTAAAATTCTTCCATATACGACTTGTCTTTACCTCTTCACCAAAGTATCCCTCAACATACATATCGTCTTCATTCTTTTTGTCCGGTTCAATATTGTCATAAACCGTTCCTTTCGAATGACTATTACCATCCTCACCATATGCTAAATCTTGACCTATAAAGATTATTGGATCACACCCAATATACCTGGCAAAAGAAAATGCCAAATGTGCAACTGATGTTCCCATAGGAATAAAGTCATTTCGATTGGATATAAGATGGTTCATCCATTCATTGACTTTCTCATTATATTTTAATGGTAACAAAAGTCTATCGTTCTTAAATTTTTTTATTATACTAGGATGGACTACTGGTGGACCAACAAAAATTGTTTCATCAGGGATATCAACGTCTTTAAAAAAGTAATCATAGACGATTTTCCCTCTCTCTACTGCAAAAACAGCATCAGGGATAATGCCTTCTTTCAATAGTTTTTTAAACACCGTATCTACAGAGAAAATCAGCACACTTTCACGATTCAATGTTTTAAGATATTTTAAATTTTTTTGCAATGAAGGACCAGCAGATACAATGATGGCTGGAATTCCTTCATAAGAGTTTTGAAATCTTTTGATAGAAGTTGTTTGAGTCAAACTTTTTAAATTCAATAAATTTTGAAGTAAACCAATCATTGTATCTTCAGTGGAGTTCCCTATCATAAATAAGTTAACTCTAACTTTCTCTATAATTTGTTTTTGCAAATTTAGTACTTCTTTTCTTTCAAATGTCTGAATATATTTATTAATAAAAAATTGAATATTTGATATTTTTGTTATTAAACCCTTTTTTAATAGAAGCTCGCTTATAAATTCTGGTGTTACATCATAATCAGTTACTAGTAAATAAAAATTATCCTTAGCAAATAAATCTTCAAAATTATAATTCTGGATCATACCGAAAAACACTTCGGAATTAGGTTCAATTACTACAATAGAGGAGCCTGAGGGAGCATTATTATAGATTTCTTCTATCGCGCGGATATCTTGCATACCGATAATAAAATATATCCCTCGGTGTTTAAAATTCACATCTAAATTTTGAGGAACGGAGTTTTTTGATTCGATAACTGAATCGGAACCTGAAGAAATAATTGTTAAATCATTAATTTTGTCTACTATATACTGCTGATTTTCTGATTTAATAGGGGAAATAATATGATTAGGGTTTTTCTCTAATGCATTTAAATTTTGTTCTAGATATGGATTCATCTGTTACTTCTCCTTATGAAATAAACCCTGCAATAGATGCAGGGTTTATTTTACTATTTTAATTATCTTAGAAGTTGTAGGACACCCTGAGGCTGTTGGTTAGCTTGTGCCAACATAGCTTGAGCTGCTTGTGCAAGAATTGAATTTTTAGTTTGATTCATCATTTCCTTAGCCATGTCTACATCTCTTATTCTAGATTCAGATGCAGTCAAATTCTCAGCGGATGTACCTAAATTGTTAATAGTATGCTCTAAGCGATTCTGGAATGATCCAAGCTTTGAGCGCTCGGTAGAAACTTCACGAAGTGCAGATTCGATAGCAGTAATCGAAGCTTCTGCAGCTCCTTGACTATCCACCTTAATTCCACTAACTTGAAGTGCAGACGCACTCATATCACGAATATCCACACCCATAGTTTGAGCAGTGTTTGAACCAATCTGTAAAGATAGTGAATTATCATCTGCTAAAGTTACATCATCTTTTATTTTCACACCGGCAGAATCTCCTGTTTCAGTACCAGCAGCTAAATTAATTTTCACTCCATCTAAAGTAAAAGATCCTCCAGCTGATGCTGTTATACTTACAGAAGTTACCGCAGTATTTACTGCTCCAGTAGAGTCAGTAACTGTTACATTATAGGTTCCAGCAGTTGTAGTTTCCGAACCAATCTCAATATAATATGCTCCACTTCCAGTAACACCAGTATTTGTTACTGTAGAAGCAGCTACACTAAACTTATCACTGCTTTGTGATAAAATCTCAGCAGTTGCATCTGTTGTGCCTGCTTTAGAAGCATTTCCATCAAGTAAACGTTGTGTGTTAAATTCAGTTGTATTAGCAATTCTATCGATTTCTGAGCCTAATTGATCAATTTCTTTTTGAATTTCCGCACGATCACTATTTGTGTTCGTATCGTTTGAGGATTGAACAGCAAGTTCACGCATACGTTGAAGAATAGAATGTGTTTCGTTAAGTGCACCCTCAGCAGTTTGAATTAAAGAGATACCATCTTGAGCATTACGTTCTGCTTGTTCTAATCCGCGGATTTGACCACGCATTTTTTCAGAGATTGCTAGACCAGCTGCATCGTCCCCAGCACGGTTAATACGTAATCCGGAAGACAGCTTCTCCATTGATTTTGATTGAGCATTAGTAGCACTGTTTAATTGGCGGTACGTGTTAAGTGCCGCGATGTTGTGATTGATTCTCATTATAAATTTCCTCCTTGAGTTTTCGTTTTCCCACTTCCTTGTGGTTGTCGCTAGGTGAACTAAAGCGGCCGTCTCTAGTATCACTTTGCTTACATTATTATTATCGGAGCAAACAGAGAGATGTTTAACCTTTTTTAAGATTATTTTTTAATAAATTTATTAAATCAGTAGAAGCATCGGCAGCTACACTATTTTGTTCTTGTATATCTAGGTAGATTTCCATTCTGTGAATATCAACATGCTTTGGAGCTGATATTCCTAACTTTACTTGCTCACCATCAATTCCAACAACCTTAATTTCGATATCTTCACCAATCTTAATGGACTGATGTAGCTTTCTTGTAAGTACTAGCATGCTCAATCCTCCTTTACCTGGAGGGTTTTTTTTGTGAAAATCGTCTCTTTTGTTGAGTATTCACTACTATTCGTAATAAACTGCTTCGCTAATTTTTCTTTTTGATTTACAACAATAGGAGCTTGTAAATTAACTGTGCTTTCCTCGAACAATTCTTTTAAGGAAGCAATTGCAATAACCTCGACATCCTTTTCAGTTTTAATTTGAAGAAGCTCAACCGTTCCTGAATCAAGCACAAATTCATAATCCTTTTTAAAATGGTACGGGTTTACAACAATAAAGGCTGGATTAAGCCCTTTTGTTGATTGAAGTACTTGAAAAATAGGATTATTTTCTATAGGTAATAATACAAACGCTTTTTCTTCAGAAAACCCAGGAAGCCCATGTGGAAACGTGAGAATATCTTCTTCTTTGATAGTTATTTCACCGAAAAACTTCGTAATAATTTTCATGTTTCACCCTTCTTCATTATGCTTCATTTTTAAACAAATTTACAAAATCAATTTTCAGGTAGTTCCATTGCTTCATCCCAACATCTATATCACCTGGTTGGTAGTTTAACAGTGGTTTCTGTGGTTGTATGTCAATAATCGGTTTCCTTGGTATTACAGTAATGTCCACTTTTGCAGGTTCATAATCAATCTTTACAGAACCCGCTGAAGGAATCCAACCAATATTAAACTGCTTAGGTGAGTCTTCACTGTTTTCTTTTGCTTGACGGGAAATTGGGTTTCCACCGTGTTCAATCTTCATTAATTCATTCCCCTGTCGCGCTCGTCTTGTTATACCCTCCAACAGGGCCTCGCGCCCAAGTTGAGCGGCCTCCTCAATTCTTCTGGAAATTGGCTTTAAATCCATATCTGCCCACGCTTGCGACTGATCAATGTTTAATTTGGATGGAGAAGTGTTTATTTGCAACTGGGCCTTTGGTTGTTCAATTGATTGAATTGCTTTAGGTTGCTTAATGGACATTTGACCATTTGTTCTATTTATTTGAATTTTTGCTATTTGTGATTGCAACCGAATTTGAGGTAATTCCATAAGCGTGCCCCCTTTTTATTTACATATAACTAATAAAAAGACTTGCCACAGCAAAGTATGACAAGTGCTTCTTTGTTCTTATCTTAGAAAATCAAGTAAACTGGGCTGGATAACTCTCGCTCCAGCACCTAGTGCTGCACGATGAATACTTTCCTGTGTCGTAAGATCCATGATGACTTTCTCCATATCAGCATCTTCATTATCTGACATCATTTGGGTTGCAGAAATAAGTTGACTGGAAAGACGGTCTTCAATTAAATCTAATCTATTCATACGTGCACCTAAGTCAGCTCGCGCATTAACTACTCCTTCAATATGAGTGTCCATGTTCTCTATGGATTGTCCAATTAAATCTTGACTATTGGTCTTTAGTGCATCCGAAAAAGCTTCGATATCAGCAAAAAGATCACTACTAAAAACAGTGTTTGGATCCACATTTGCTCCTAATTTAACCCCATTTGCTACTTCAATTAAAACTGGGTCGGTATTGGTGGATACAGTAACTACTGTGCCATTAGGATCTAAAGTGACTGGTTCAACAAGATTACCCGCCCCATCATCCGTTCCAGTAGTTGCAGTACCATTAAAAATAAATTTGTTATTAACTTTCGTATTTGCAATCTCTACTAAGTGTTTCTTCAACTGATCTACTTCAGCGGCAATATTTTCACGTTGAGACTCCTCATAAGCACCATTACTAGCCTGAACCGCAAGTTCCCTCAATCTCTGCAGAGCTTGAGTAGCCTTGTCTAATGCTGAATCTGAGTTATCCATCCAATTATGAACCTCACTCGAGTTACGTTGATATTGTTCAACCTCTGTAACTTGAGTGCGATAATTCATTCCCTTCATTGCTACAACTGGATCATCAGAAGGCCTGTTCACTTTCTTTCCAGTTGACAGCTGATCCATATATTTACCGAGATTGTCGTAACTCTGACTTAAATTTCTTAACATATTATTACTTAGCATTCCTTGTGTTACACGCATCAACTATCCACCTACCTTCCTACTATCCCCATATTGTTAATAATTCGATCTAACATTTCATCGACAGCAGTCAAGCTCCTTGCTGCTGCATTATAAGCATGCTGGAATGTAATCATATTCGTCATTTCTTCATCTAAAGAAACCGCACTTACCGATTGTCTTCTTTCTAGTACTTGCTGTTGAAGAACTCCCGCATTGCTTTCCATTCGAATGGCTTCCTGTGAATCAACTGCCATCTTGCCAATTACAGATGCGTAATAGCTCTTTACTGAAGTATTTTCCCCAAGTGATGCAACCGGATCTTGAATTTTACTTCCTAAAGCTAAAGCATTTTGTCCGTCACCACTAGTTCCATCACTACTTGCAGCTACGAGATCTTCATCGTTTTTTATAGTTGTTAGCACATCTAGACTAGTCGCGGCACCAGCTTGTGTAGCATTAACTGTAAAGAAATCTGTACCCGGGTTTCCTTCTAGGTCAAATCCGCCTCGATGAGCAGCGTTAAATTCATTCGCAAAGTTAAATGCCAGTTCATCGAGCGCATCTAGCATTTGAGGAAACTCACCTTTCACAGTTCCTGCGTCTTGGTAGCCATATGCCTCAACAAGAGCTTGCATTTTTCCAGTTGAAGTGAAATCCGCACCAGTAAACGTGCTAGTACCGACAGTTATACTGCTAACCGCTCTTTTACCTAGCGTATCATCGATGTTAACCGTAACCTCGTTTACTTGTTTAGTTGGACCATCGACTAAGGTTACAGGTGGATCAAATGAATCTCCAGATTCGTTGACAAGTTCAATAGTAGCTAAGCCACCCGCCATTGGGTTTGGCTGACCACCACTCGCGTCATAAGAAACTTTTACGTTGACGATATTGGATAATTGATCAATGAGACGATCTCTTTCATCGTATAAATCGTTGGGAAGATAACCGTGTGGCTCAATCTCACTAATTTGTTGATTCACATTGTTTATCTGATTAAGAATAGAATTTAACTCTTTTTGAGTCACATCTATTTCGTTTTCTAAATCTGTACGAACGGCACTTAAGGATGTTGATAAATAATTGAATGTCTCAGCAACCGCGATACCGCGTTCTACTACTACAGATCGTGCTCCTGAATCTTCAGGGTTTACAGATAAATCCTGCAAGGCTTGCCAAAACTTATCCATCGACTTGGACAATCCTGTATCTGAAGGCTCGTTCATGATTTCTTCCATTTGTTGAAAAGAACTAGCAAGTGATCCGTAGTATCCTAGTTTACTAGTTTCCCCTCGATACTGAAGATCAAGAAATTTATCACGCACTCGCTCAATCGATCCTGCCTCGACACCACTTCCGATTTGACTTTCAAATAATGCATTAGAACGAGAACCGGATAACGTCGATACTTGGTCGAAATTAACACGTTGTCTTGTGTATCCATCTGTATTCGCATTGGCAATGTTGTGGCTTGTCGTATAAAGTGCTGCTTGTTGGGCGAATAACGCACGCTTAGCAACCTCTAATCCGTGAAATGTAGATGTCATGCTTGTTCTCCTTTCTAAGCTTTCGAGTCAAACGCCGAGCGTCGAGCTGTTTGTTCAGGCTGTTTGTTCGCGTTGTTTCCATAGTTTATATTTTTAACGGTCGGTTGGACCATGTCTAAAGTCAAGTTGATAAATTGTAAAGATTGTTGAATTAAATCTTGGTTTAGGTGCTCTTGTTGCTTTAGCTTTACTAATACGCTGGCCAACACAAAGGTGACTTGTTCCATTTGTTCCTTTTCGGAGCCTTCTTCTAAGTGCTCCATGACAAATGAAACAGTCACATCTTCTGCTGGAAAGCCTTGTTTTTTAGCCCAAGCTTCGGTTTGGCTAACTCTCTTAGCCTCAACCTGTTCAATAGCTTGAACATGCTTTCTTTCCTGTATTAGTAAGCTTTGAAGTGCTTTTGTTTTCCCATCCTTTACCGCATCGGTTTTTTGAAGAGAAACAGATAGCAAGCTTTCATGTAATTGTTTTAGTTTTGATAAGGACTCAATAATGGCTTGGACAGTCATGGCTTGTCCTCCTATTAGGCTTTATTGCTCCAAAAATCTAGCATTTTCTTAGCTGTCTCTTTCGCATCTACTTGATACGTACCAGCGTCCACTGCCTTTTTAAGCGCTTCTAGCTTTTCCAAGCGTGCTGGATCTGGTTTTGTGTTCTCTTGAAGTTGTTTAGCTTGATTGGATATTTGTACCTTATCGTGTTTTGTTATTTCTTGTTTGATTTCATGTTGTTTTTGGATTTGCTTTTGATAGGGATTGAAATTAGAATGATTCGGCCCTTGTATTTTCATGTCTTACACCTCTTTCCTAGTCGAAGAACGATCCATCATCCTTTTAAATAAAAGGGATGAATCCACGTACGTTGTTATCATTGTTAATATCGACTAGTTTAACCAAATGTTTAGCACTTTTTTACTTTTTCGTAAAATAAGTCGCCTTATCACTCATCTTGTTTCGTGTAGTCACAGCATCAATCTTTTCCTGTTGCTCAAGATCTCCTAGTAATTCACTAGAACAATTCGTGCAAAGGTTTCCTTCTGTAATTTCTCGATCACATCGCTCACATTTATAGGCAAGCCGAGGGAATAGAGAAGTTCTAAGTCGTTTTTCTTTAACAAACTTCAAAATAAGTTCTTCTTCGACCCCTGTACCTTCAACTATATCTAAAACGGTTGCTTCTCTATTCTTTCGTTGCTTCATGTAAGCATATACGGTTTGAAATGCTTTTTCTTCTTCTTTATAACAATCTGGACAAATATCCCGAAATCCTTTTACGAATAATTTGTCACACCTAGGGCAATTTATTAATTCTGCCACCCTACTTCCTCCTTGACGAATTACATTGTTTTATTTGCTATATTATAGCATACCTAGCATCCAAATCGGATTGGCAAATCTGACTAGTTCTCTTAGTGAGCCCATGTTATCGAATACACATCTACACAACCGGCTTTTCTTAAAAGCTTAGCGGCATGTGCAATGTACATCCTGATATATATAACATCGACCAAATGTACATAATTTTAAATAGATGAAACAGCTGATACAAAAAAAGCGTACCCTATGCTTTGGCTACGCTTTTTCGCTTCACTCATATTTAGAACTTTTCAATATTCTCTTACCCTAAGTATCGATGATACAACGTCTTTGCTTCTGCAATATCCTTTGTTCCATGGATAAGGACCCGCCCATCTTTAAATAGTACAAATCGGTGACCTTGTATCGTAAAGGATAGTAAAAACGGATTTTGAGTGACTTTTCTACCTTGTCGGGCTAGTATATTAGACAGATTATCCAAATCTATATTCTTCTTATTAGATGGACGCAATTGCACTGTATCTCTCCCGCATAAAACAGCCGTCCGTAACTGATTGGAAAAATTTAAGTACGGGTAGGTTCTCTCCGTACCACACGATACGCAACTGTCTTTCTTTAACTTATCCAAGGTTATTCCCACCTGTTCATTGTTCCAAAGATCAAACGACACAAGCTTTTTTCTCAATGCTTGATAATCTTCCACTAAAATTTTTAGTGCCTCTGTCGTTTGATAGGACACAACCATTTGCACGGCCGGACTAATAATTCCAACCGTATCACAGGTCATTCCACCCATCGGTACCGAATCCAGTAGGCAATGTAAACACGGTGTTTCTCCTGGCAAAATTGTATAACTGATTCCATAACTACCTACACAGGCACCGTAAATCCAAGGAACCTCATATTTTTGAGAAATATCATTGATAATCATGCGGATATCAAAGTTATCGGTTGCATCAATAACTAAATCAACACCTCTAATGAACCTTTCCATTTCCTCTACCGAAACATCCATAACGTGTGCTTCAATGTTCACCGTTGAATTTATTCGTGTTAAACCCTTTTTAGCTGCGATTGCTTTTGGCATTCGCTCCGCTGCATCGCTTTCTTCATAAAGCTGCTGTCGTTGTAGGTTACTCCATTCTACATAGTCACGATCGACAATGGTTATTTTACCGATTCCAGAACGGACAAGCACTTCCGCATTTCCCGTCCCCAATGCTCCAGCACCGACAACTAGCACATGTTTGCTACTTATTTTTGTCTGACCCTCTGCTCCAATTGGAGTAAATAGTTCCTGTCGGGAATACCGTTCACTCAACCGATATTCATTCCTTCCATTGGACTACTTGCTGTTGCATAACGTTTCTTCGGAATTCGGCCGGCCTCGTAGCCTAGTCGACCTGCTTCAATCGCAAGCTTCATTGCCCTTGCCATTTTAACTGGATCTTCGGCACCAGAAACGGCCGTATTTAGTAAGACACCATCTGCTCCTAGTTCCATAGCAATAGTGGCGTCAGATGGGGTTCCGACACCGGCGTCGACAATAACGGGAACTTTTGCCTGTTCTATGATAAAGCTGAGATTTAGCGGATTTACGATACCTTGACCAGATCCAATTGGAGATGCCCCTGGCATAATGGCATGACAACCTAATTCTTCTAGACGTTTAGCAAGTAACACATCATCAGAAGTATAAGGCAATACCGTAAATCCTTCATTTAATAATTCTTCCGATGCTCGTAAAGTTTCAACAGGGTCCGGTAGCAATGTTTTTGGACAGCCAATGACTTCAACCTTAACCATGTCACAAAGACCAGATGCTTTTGCTAATTTAGCAATTCGAACTGCTTCTTCAGCAGTTTTGGCGCCTGCAGTATTTGGAAGTAAGGTGAACTTTTTTACATCTAGTTTCTCTAAAAAGTTCGGCTGACTTGGTTCGAATATATTCATTCTGCGAACCGAAAACGTTAGTACCTCTGTCTCCGAAATATCTACAGCTTCTTTTTGCACGTCATAATCCGGGTATTTTCCAGTACCTAATAATAATCTTGAATCAAATTCGTACTTCCCTATCTTTAACATCATCAACCTCCTCCTACAAAATGGACTAACTCAATCCGATCCCCGTCACACAATTTCGTGTCTTCGTGTGACTCCTTTTCCAAGATCGATTGATTACATTCGACGATTACCACCTTTTTATCTAGCTGGAGATGCTCTATCAGGTTAGAAACCGTCTCAATGGTATCCGGCACGTTTATGTGAGTCCCATTAATCATTAATTGCATGTTCCCGCCCCACTTTCATGTAACTGCTTCACTAGTCGCTCCACTCGAAATGGCGTTATATCCACGGATGGAGTAATACCTTCCACTAAGTCGGCAATCACCTCCCCAGTAATTGGAGACAATAAGATTCCGTTTCGGTAGTGACCAGTGGCAATGAGTAATCCCGCATATTCGGGATGATGCCCTAAGTATGGCAATCCATCTACTGTCTGTGGTCGAATACTAGACCACGCTCGTTCCCATTCCGCCTCGACAATTTGCGGCATCAAAATTTTTGCTTTATCCATCAGTGTGGAGATACCACCTAGTGTTACTTGTTGATTAAATGTATTCGGTTTGATTGTTGCACCAACAACCAATCTCCCTCCTTTTTTAGGGACAAGGTAACAACCTTCAGAAAATACAGTGCTCGATAACAATGGGCGATGAGTGATGACAGAAAAGCACTCTCCCTTTACCGGATAAGTATCTAATGACAACCCTGTATTACTAAGCAACTGACTGCTCCAAGCCCCACAAGCTACAATCACTTTATCACTGACAAAAGTGCCCTCATTTGTCGCAACTCCAGTCACTTTTCCATTCTTGTATGTAAAAGACTTTACTTCCACGTTTTCTTTGATTAGCGCTCCAAGTGCTGTAGCAGATTTTAAAAACCCCAATGTTAATTGACGTGCTTCTAGTTGACCATCCTTTTCAAGATACATTCCACCCAAAACGTCTTCTGACAAAGTAGGCTCTTTCTCTTTTACCTCCTCTCCAGAAAGCCATTCTGCCTGCTCTCCACTATCTTGCTGCATCGTCACAATGCGTTGAAAGTCGTTTTTTTGTTGTTCATTTAATGCAACCTTCAACATCCCCTTGTTGACTAGTTCCATGTCAATACCGCTTACTTCTTTAATTTCCAAAGCCAGCTTTGGAAACATCGACCTGCTTTTCTTTGCTAATGGAAAGAGAGGTCCCTCTCCATCCAACTCTGCTTGTGCCGCAAGCATTCCAGCAGCAGCGCTTGAAGCTTTGCTAGCAAGATGATCTTTTTCTAATACAAGTACTTTTGCCCCTCTTTTAGAAAGTGTGTAAGCAATAGCACCCCCAATGACACCAGCCCCCACGACAATTACATCGTATGAATCCTGCACGTACACTCCCCCTTCACGCTAATGGAGCCTATCACGATAGGCTTTTACTGCATGTAATGGATCATCTGCTTCCAAAATCCCAGACATAACCGCAACTCCTTTTGCCCCTGCCTCTATTACTTGTTTTGTATTCTCAGGTTGAATACCTCCAATAGCCACTACGGGAAGGTTCACGGTACGACATATCTTTTCTAACGCCTCTAAGCCTTTTGCTTCAAGCCCTGGCTTTAAGTTGGTCGGAAAGATATGTCCATACACGACGTAGTCTGCACCTTGCTCCTCTGCCTGCTGGGCTTCATCTCTGGAATGGACAGAGCAACCAACTTGCAAACTAGGAAACTCTTTTTTCACGACAGAAGTAGGCAGTGAATGATAGGCCAATTGAACACCTTTTACTTTGGAGATAGAAGCAACATCAACTCGATCATTTACGATAATTTTAAAAAGTGGGACACTATGGTCCGTTAATAATTGCACCAGCTCATATATTTCACTTGCTGACTTATTCTTCTCTCGGATATGGACAAAGTCGATATAGGTATGAATGGATTCCACTACCTCCGCAAATTGTTGCGGAGGTTGACGTCCTGTCGATACTACGTGTAACTCCCCATTTCTCATTTGGTACCCCCTAATCTTTTTAAATGTAATAGGCGTCTTCCATCAATTTGAATCACTATCTGGCGTTTTATCGTGAGTTATTAGAACCCAAAAAACCACTCTCCTCTTATTGGAAAGTGGTTGTATTGGAAATCATATATGATTATGCATGCTTACTCTTTATGTACATGATTACTCCGCAACTCCACTTCCCTCCGCTGGTATCAACCAGATCAGGTTCTAAGGGTCTTAAAGTCTAACTTTAATCTCAACCTTTGATTAGAAAAAGGTCCCCCTAGTGAAGGTATAACGTTATTCAATTGTCTCCCCACATCATAACATGAATTCTACACCTGTCAATTCCACCCTTTGTAGGATTTTTTTAAGGCACTTGTTATGATGAATATTGGGAACAGAATCTAAATATTCCTCACCGAGCCAATGTCATCGCATACACTTTCGGACATCCTGATTCTTTAAGGAGCCTAGCGGCATGTCTCAAGGTACTTCCTGTTGTATAAATATCATCAACTAATAAAACAGGAGTGTGAATCGGAGTCATAAGCTGAAAAGGGTTTTTCATGGTCATTCGTTCTTGTCGGGATTTTTTGGACTGTTTTTCACTATTTATTCTTTTTAATACACGTTGCGTTGTGACTGGGAGAAGAGTAATCAATGCATCTGATTGGTTGAACTTTCTTTCTAAAAGTCTTTCTTCACTCAATGGAATCGGTAATACAGTTAAATCTTTTATTTGGTCAAACGTTTGATTAAATTGAGTTTTCCATTCTGACTCAAAAGCTCTCATCAGAATGTAATCCCCCCTATACTTCCATCGTGCGATAACCTCTTGAAGAGCTTCATTATAGGCATATAAAGAAGTATTCTGTGTAAGAATGCCTTTCCAATTAGGGTCGTTTTCCCAACGGATGCAATCCGGACATATGGACTCCTTCCATTCTCTTGAACATATAGAACATCGTTTACCATTTAGAGGATGAAAATTTTTCCTACATGGTTCACATAAAGATGTATTGCTGGTTAATTTAAACATTGTATTCCAGTCCACCTCAGGAATAATTTCCTGATCACATACTAAGCAATAGCTCACTTAAACCCACCTCTCTTATTCATTTCTTTTATTGATTGAATCGCTTTGACCATAGCCTCTGTTCTTCCATCATGATAAAAGACGACTTCTCCATCCGGATCATTCGCATTTCTCCCAGCCCGTCCAGCAATTTGGACAAGAGCTGCCTCATCAAACACTTCATGTCCAGCATCTAGGATGGTGACATCCACGGAAGGAAATGTTACGCCACGCTCTAAAATCGTTGTCGTGATCATGATGTTGTATTCCTTGTTACGAAAATGCTCTACCTTTTCTTCTCGTTCTGGATCCGAAGAATAAACTGATTCTATCTTTTGATTCATAAAGTTGTCTTTCGTTTGAAGGGTATTCCTTAATCTCTCAGCTATCTCAATCGTCGGAACAAAAATAAGGAGTTGTCGGTTTGGATTTTTCCTTCGGGTGAACCACTGGAAAAAGGCTTTAGGAGGGGAGTGTATGCTTCGTGCTTTCTTTAGATCCCAACACATTCTCATGGAAGGAACAGGTAATGGATGCCCGTGATATCGTGTTGGCACAAAGACGGTATCTAGCTCCTTCCGAGTCATTCTTCTTTTCAAGTCTTTACGAGGGGTGGCGGTTAAATAAACAGTCGTTGAGGTTGGTTTGACTGCTCTATTTGTCGCATAGGGAAGGGTCTTGCTGTGATGAAACGGAAAAGCATCCACTTCGTCAATGATCATCACATCAAAGGCGTTTGCATATCGGAGTAGCTGATGGGTCGTGGCAAGAACGAGGGGAGAAGCTAAGTTTTTGTCTGTACTTCCTCCATAAAGTGCGGCGATGGACACGTTCGGAAACGCAGCTTGAAAACGCGGTAGTAGCTCTCGAACGACATCTACTCTAGGTGTTGCTAGACAGACTCGCAAGCCTTGTTCCAAAGCAAAGCCAATGCCAGGAAAAACCATCTCGGTTTTCCCGGAGCCGCAAACTGCCCATAAAAGGAGCTCTTGCTTTTCCCGAATTGCTTCGATAAATCGTTCCGATGCACCCGACTGTGCGGCTGTCAATTCCCCATTCCATTGACATGGCTTCTCTATTTCTGCCCAATTCGGATCAGGCCCAGTCCACATATAAAGCTTCTCACAATCCGAAACCCTTCCCATCTCTATACAGCTTCTACAATAATGATGTTCCTCCTCACATACGGAGCATGGAAACGTACTGAACAAGTGAGAAGCCTTATTTCCACAACGTCTGCACCTATAACCTCGAGGTAAACGATCGAAAGGATTGATTTCTTGAAAATATTGGTTAGAAAGAAGCTGTTGAAAATGGGATTCATCGATGGAGATTTCATGGCGAAGCAAAAGTCTTCCGGCGTATTCGAAGGTTAAAGAATTAATGGATGAATCGAGAGTGGGGTTTTTAACAGTAGGAATCCATTCATAGGTTGGCTGAAAATACGAGGATAAAACGTTACGGAATTTCACATATTCCCTCCTTTATTCAAGAAAGGTGCCGAAATCTCGACACCTACTCCACGTACCAGGCAAGACCAAGAGCGCCTTCACCAAGATGTGTTCCGATAACAGGTCCAAAGTAACTAATGGAAACATCAACATGATTGTATAATTGCTCTAATTCCACTTTCATTTCCTCTGCTTCCTTAGGACTGTTAGCATGAATCACACAGGCCTTCATAAGCTTTCCTTTTTGTGCATCTTCCTCAAATAGGTCATAGATTCTTTTCAATGCTTTTTTCTTTGTCCGAATCTTTTCAAATGGTACGATCTGCTTGTCTACAAAATGTAGAAGAGGCTTTACCTGAAGTACACTACCTATTAAAGCTTGCGCACCATTTAAACGTCCTCCACGATGTAGATTGCTAAGATCATCTACTAAGAAATAAGCGCGCACAGATTGCTTCATCTCATCTAATCTTGCAATGATTTTTTCTGGAGAAAGCTCTCCTTCTGTTGCCAATCGGCTTGCTTCTAATACATAGAAGCCTTGAGCCATGGCACTGATTTCGGAATCATAAGGATAAACGTTAATTCCTTCGACCATTTTCCCAGCTGACACTACAGTTTGATACGTACCACTAATCCCACTCGATAAATGAATGGAAATCACGGCGTCATATTCCTTTGCTAACTGCTCCAATTTATCTACGATAAGTCCGATCGCGGGTTGTGTTGTTTTCGGAAGCTGATCCGATTGCTCCACCTTTTTATAGAACTCTTCGGTTGTGATATCCACTTCTTCTTGATAGGTATGATTCCCGAACACGACGCTAAGTGGAACCATATGAATATCGTTCGCTTCTCGTACAGCAGCTGGTATATATGCAGTACTATCTGTCATTACGGCTATTCTCATTAAAACTACCCTCCTCGGATAAATGGATGTCTAGCTCCAGCGCCCAGTGACTTGTGAGACTTTCCTCCCCTTCGTACGATAGATCAACAGATCAGTCTAGTCCGTACATCGCTAAGCTGGAGCCTGCATTCTTCTCATTATGTAATACCTAGTAGCTTACCCTAAAAGTAAAAAGATATAATGGCTGTGGTATTCCCTACTATATTTTACATGAAAGGAAAGGAAAAAGTACAGGTTTACCAAATTTCTTTATCCCATATAAAGTTCTCGTAAAAAATAAATATTCAAAAAGGACTACCACATTTTTCGTGATAGTCCTTTGCCTATTAAACGACTTCTACCCAACCGTTGCGGATTGCTGTTACCACAGCTTGAGTTCGGTCATTCACACTCATTTTTTGCAAGATATTACTCACGTGGTTTTTCACTGTTTTTTCACTGATATACAAAGATTCAGCAACGCCACGGTTACTTTTCCCATCTGCTAATAGCTGAAGTACTTCGCATTCTCTTCTCGTAAGCAAGTGCAGTGGTTTGCGATATTCCGTCATTTTTTCTGCAAGCTGACTTACGTTTACTTCAGACAAACGACGATATTCTTGTACAAGATTATGGGTTACTTTCGGATGCAGATAGGATCCGCCTTCACTAACCACTTTAATTGCTTCAATTAACGCATTTGAATCCATTTCCTTCAATAGATATCCTTGAGCTCCAGACTTTAGAGCATGGGTCACATAATTCTCATCATCATGAATCGAAAGAATGATGACATTCACACCTGGGTAATGCTTAATGAGCTCAGTTGTTGCTTCCACTCCATTAATGTTAGGCATGTTAATATCCATTAATACCACATCTGGTTTGTATTCTTCGACCAATTGTAGTGCTGAAGAACCGTCATTTCCTTCTGCGACTACTTCGAAGGTAGGTTCGAATTCTAAGATTCTTTTAACCCCTTCTCTAAATAGCTTATGATCATCAATTAATACGATATTGGTTGTCATTGTTTGTTCCTCCTATACCTTAAAATACGACTTAGGTCTGGTTGATAATTTTGTAAGCACTACAACCTTTACTCTTTGTTTTGCGGAACAGTCTCTATCTATTATACATGATAGATTTTTCTGTGTAGTCTTTTATTTTAATAGTTTGATAGCTTACAGAAGATTTCCCATTTCTATTCATGGATCCCCCAATGAGCAATGTTTCATGACTCATTTAAAGGGACTTGAATAAATATGGTCGTTCCTTGTTCAACCCTAGATGTAATTCTTAGGTGTCCATCAAGCATTTCCACTCTTTCCTTCATACCGACAAGCCCAAATGAATTTTCCTTCTTATGAGAAAGGTCGAAGCCTTTTCCATCATCCTTTATCACAACAAGGATGGCACTTTCCGTTATTTCCACCTTCACTTGAATCGCAGAGGCTTCCGCGTGTTTGATAGCGTTCTGAACGGATTCTTGAACGAGTCGGAATAATGCTACCTCATATTTCGAGTTTAGTCTACGTTCTTTTCCATGGGTTGTAAATTGAATCTCGACTTTATTGTACTCAGACATGTTCGCTAAATATTTTTTCATTGTAGGGATAAGTCCTAAATCATCAAGGGCCATTGGACGAAGGTCATAAATGATTCTTCGTACTTCATGAAGAGATGTGCGAACCATTTGTCTCATATCTTTAATTTCCTTAAGTGCTTCCTCTGGACTTCTTTCTCGGAACGTTCGGTCAATTAGCTCAGAACGGAGTAATATATTGGCAAGCATTTGAGCGGGCCCATCATGCATTTCTCTTGATAGTCTTCTTCGCTCTTCTTCCTGTGCTTCGATAATTCGAAGGCCAAATTCTTGTTTTTCATGAGCTTCTTGCAGTAAGTCTCCCACTTGTTTAAAGTCATCACTTAAGTAATTTAACACAACGGAAATTTTCCCAACTAAACCTTCTGCCCGAGCGACCGTTTGCTCTAATTTAAGTAAGCGCCGTTCTAAATCATCTCGTCTTTCCCTGAGATTTCGCTCCTTCTCTCTTTTCATAGAGAGTTCTGATTGAAGTCTATGGGTCTGGTCATAGATTTCTCTAATTTGTTCTTCATTGTATTGATTAAAGTTTTGGCTCACCTCGGAAAGACGAACTCTTGAAAAACGAACCTTTTGTTCAAGATCATCTCCTTCTGTAATGATCTCTAGTACAGACTGTTTTGTCTCTTCCAATTCATGTTTTAATTTTTCATATTCTTTCCGTGAGTCTTCACCAATTGAAAAGATTTCGTCTTTACTGTTACTAACGGCATCTATCATTTCATCAATTATATAATCTAATGTTTTTTCTTTTGATTTTGCCATACGTTCTCCACCAATCTTTTCAAAATAATCATTCGATGGACCTACATCATTTATGGGGGTACTCCTTATTTACTAGAGTGAACTTTTTTCATATAGTTTTCATTTTACTATATAGCTTAAGGAAAAGGAACAAGCCAGACCCGTTGCGGCCTTATTCACGACTACTTTATAATATAAGTTAGGAGGTAACGTCCATATGTTGAATAGCTATTTAACTGTAAAATCAGAAGGAACCGATGAAGTATTGATTCAAAAGTCTCGATTTATCGGTCATGTGAAAAGAGTCGAAACAGAAGAAGAAGCCATCGAATTTATTGGAACGATAAAAAAGAAACATCAAGATGCTACGCACAATTGCTCCGCCTATATGATTGGGGAGCATGATTTAATTCAAAAGGCCAATGATGATGGAGAACCATCAGGTACAGCTGGGATTCCCATTTTAGATGTATTGAAGAAAAAAGGACTCAAGGATACCGCTGTTGTGGTTACTCGCTATTTTGGAGGAATTAAACTAGGGGCTGGCGGCCTCATTAGAGCTTATTCAAGCACAACCTCACAAGCAATCGAAACGACTGGAATTGTGAAACGACAATTAATGCAACAATTCACGGTGAATATTGATTACACGTTACTCGGGAAATTAGAAAACGAGCTACGAAACTCTGACTACCACTTAGATAAGATTGATTATCTCGAAAACGTTCATCTATCCGTGTTTGCAGAGATTGAAAAGGAACAGGCCTTTCAAGATTGGATCGTAGACTTAACGAGTGATCAAGCAACGATTACCAAAGGAAAACAAGATTACTTCGAAATCGATATGTAAGGATTAATAGACATGATATTTCCTGGGAAATGAAATCTCGACAAAAAACAATGGTATGCAGTCTCCCTTATCGGAGACTTCGCATACCATTTTCTTTCACTTTAGAAAGTGCTGCTTCATCCGCAATTAGATGGACATTCGGGTGCTGCTGCAAAATAGATGCTGGAAATACTTCTGATACTTCTCCGTGAAGAAGCTGGTACACAGCATCTGCTTTTTTAGCACCAGAAATGAGCAAAAGAATCTCTTTGCTTTTCATGATGGATTGAATCCCCATCGTTATCGCTTGTTTTGGAACATCTTTCTCTGACTCGAAAAAGCGAGCATTGGCTTGAATCGTAGACGGAGCTAAGTTCACGACATGTGTCGCAGTTTGGAAAGAAGTCCCTGGCTCGTTAAAACCGATGTGCCCGTTGACACCTATACCTAAAACTTGCACGTCAATTCCGCCACTTTTTTTAATGCTTTCTTCGTAATCGTTACACTCTTCCTTCAAATCCTTTGCCATCCCATTTGGAACATTCGTTTGTTCTTTAGAAATATCTACATGGCTAAATAACCGATCATTCATATAGAATCGATAACTATTTTTATCTTCCCTTGGTAAACCGATATATTCATCTAAATTGTACGTCGTCGTATTTGAAAATGAGATTTTGCCATCCACATATACTTGAACGAGCTCTTTATACATACCCTCTGGCGTCGAACCAGTTGCTAATCCAAGCACCGGTTTAGGTAGGTCCTGAATTCGCTTCATAATGATTTCGCTCGCTTTTTTACTCATTTCGTCATAATTTTTAACTTCCGTTATTTGCATGTTCGTTTCCCTCCGAATAGCTTAGTACTCCGCGACAATAAGTTCGATAAATGTTGAGCTCATCATCTACAAGTAAAACATCTGCATCTTTTCCAATCTCAATACTTCCCTTTCGATCAAACACATCTATCTGTTTGGCTGGATTGACGGACGTCATTTCAATCACATCCTGCAATGCAGCACCCGTGTAGCGCATGACATTTTTAGCACCATCTCTCAATTTCAAAATACTCCCTGCTAAGGTGCCGTTTTCGAGGGTAGCTTGCTGATCCGTCACGGTAACAGACTGTCCACCTAAATCATACGTACCTGGTTGTAGGCATTTTGCGCGCAATGCATCTGTAATAATCATTAACCGTTCTTTTCCGATGTTTCGATAAAAAATGTCAATCATCTCTGGTGAGATGTGAATGCCATCCGCAATTAATTCTGCACGTAGCTCTTCCAATAGAAAAGCAGCACCTACTACTCCAACATCCCGATGATGTAAGCCTGTCATCGCATTTGCGAGGTGTGTAACCTGACTGACACCATGCTCTACTGCCTTTTGCATTTCTTGAAAACCAGCACTCGTATGTCCAGCAGAAATATTGACACCTTTTTCCGCTAGGTAATGGATCAGTGCATGATCTTCGTCACATTCTGGTGCAAGCGTAATCGTCTTAATTTTGTCCCCAGACAAGCGTTGCCATTCCGCAAACTGTTCAATATTTGGCTTCAATATGTGATTCACTGGCTGAGCACCTGATTTTTCTATATTAATAAATGGCCCTTCTAGATGGACGCCGATCACTTCTGCGTAACCAGGTTTATTGGCATACATGCCGATATTTTCAAGTGCTTGATCAATGTTTGCTCTCGATTGCGTCATGGTTGTGGCTAAAAAACTAGTCGTTCCTTCCGCTGGTAGAACTTGTGCCATGGTATCCAACGCTTCTTCTGTTGCATCCATCACGTCGGCCCCATTTGCCCCGTGAATATGTCCATCGATAAAACCGGGAATAAGGTTACGTCCTTTCCCGTCCACGATGGTATCGACAGAATCGGAAGGCGAAGCACCCTCTGTTAAAATCTGCTTAATCTTACCGTCACGAATGATGATGGATCCACGTTCTATAATTTTAGTTTCTATATATATATCAACATTTTTTATCCAAGTCGTTTCCGTACTCATAGATAAAAACTCCTCTCTTTACCATCTGACATCCTTAAAGTATCACATAAATATATAGTTGTCTATACATTAGTATAGGTATATACAGGATGACAAAAATTTGTTAAAATTTGTTTAAACTAGTCTATAATAAATACGAACAAGAACGGTGTCATGAAGGGAGTAACATATATGCTAAATAAAAACTCTCCTCTACCTATTTATTACCAACTTGAGGAAGAAATAAGACAATTAATTCAATCGGAACAATTAAAACCTGGTGAATTGCTGCCATCAGAACGAGAATATGCAGAGCTACACGGAATTAGTCGAATGACCGTAAGGCAGGCCATAAATAATTTAGCTTCTGAAGGGTTATTATATCGCCAAAAAGGAAAAGGAACTTTTGTAGCCGAGAGAAAATTCGAGCAAAATCTTCAAGGGTTAACGAGTTTTAGTGAGGATATGAAGGCAAGAGGCTTAACTCCTTCTAGTAAGCTTATAACTTTTGAGGAGATTGTGGCACCACCTGACATTGCCCATAAGCTACACATTTCTGATGGAGATAAAGTGTACCTTATTCAAAGAATTCGGTTAGCCAATAATGAGCCTGTAGCAGTGGAAGCCATTTATACTCCGAAATCGATTGTCGGATCCTTAACGAAGGAAGATTACGCGGGATCTTTCTATGAATTTATGGAGAAAAAGAAAGGACTCCAGATCGGTCATGCTGATCAAGAACTAGAGTCTGCTCTAGCCAATACGTTTGAAATGGAACACCTGCAAATCAAGGATGGCGATCCCATCTTACTCATGAAACGAATTACACACTTGTCCAACGATAAACCATTTGAATATGTAAAATCGGCTTATCGCGCAGATCGGTATAAATTTAAATTGCATTTGCCAAGGTAGCAACAAAAAACTACTTTATCTGTAGTTTCTCAACACAAAAAAAGCGTTGTCTCCAACGCTTTTTTTCATTCCCATTGTTCATATTGATGTATTTTGTGAATAAACTTTTCAATGAACTCCCTCGTGTTTTGTATCTTAGAGCTTTCGGTCTGTTCCCTTAAATCAGATAGAACTTGCTTTAAGATCTCCTGTTCACTCATGGAATCACCTCGGTTAGTTTCAAAGCTCCTGCTTGCTTTACCTTATGATTTAAAACCCTTATCCGTTCCTTCAAAAAAGTTTGCTTCGTTTTCGTTTACGAACCATGGAGATAAGCAAAACCCCTATACTAGTTCCGATGGTATCTAATATAACATCCCCTACATAGGGCGTTCGGTTTGGGGTTAAACTCTGATGGAATTCATCTGAAATTGCGTATATCACCGTTAAAAACAATGGAAGCCAGTAGCTTGTCCGATACGTTTTCGAAAGTGCTATATAAAAAGCAAGCATGAGTAAGCAGAAAATCGTTACATGGGCTCCTTTTCGAATGAAAAATTCGATAAATCCATGAATACCTAATGCCGCTGTACTTACTTCAGAGTGGTGATAAACAAAAGATATCTCATCAACGAAAGGAATAAGAAAGGAAAAATCCAACCACTCCCCTAATAACGGTTTAATATCCTGGTCCTCATAGGGCTGATGAGACGAATAAAAAATAATTGCCATTACACTAATTGGTAACAACCAAGTCAAGTATTTTTTCATAACGGTACTCCCAATTCTTACTAAAGTAATTCTTACAAATTAAAACAATATACAAAAAAAGAGGCAAGAAACCAAATCGCCCATCCAGATTCTAACATTTTTCTGATATAATGAACATGGATATTTTATAATATCTACCTTGCTCGTCTAAAAGTGTGTTCAAAAGGAGGATAAAAAGCGCAAAGAAATTCAAGGCGGCGCTGCTTCGAGTACCGGAATGTATGACTGTAAATACATGAGGAAGGCCACTACTGCGAAGTAACTTCCTTGCTGCCTTGCACTGAGGAATTTCACTTCCTCGAAAGTGCTATAAGACGCAGGTGCACCGGTTTTTGAGAAGCAAGCCAACGCAGAAGTTCAAAGCGATTTTTACCGGACTTTTTGAACATCCTCTAATACAATAATATGATTTGATATACATAGGAGGTAACACACATGAAAAAAAGTTGGGCTATTTTTGTACTTATCATCATGATGTTCCTTATAATTGGATGTTCCAAAGATGAAGTAACTCCAGAAGAAAAGATGAAGCAATTTGTCTCGGAATGGAATGATCAAAAGTACTCGAACATGTATGACATGCTTTCAAAAGAAGCACAATCATCCTTTCCGACGGATCAAGTCGTAGATCGCTACAAAAAAATCTACGGAGACCTTGGGGTCCAAAATTTGGAAGTGAAGTATAAAAAACCTGATTCGGAAAAAGAAGACAAAGACCGTGAAAAGGTCACCTTGCCGTTCTCGGTAAGTATGGATTCTGTTGCTGGTCCAATCTCCTTCGATTATGAAGCGACCTGGGTCAAGACAGAAAATAAGGATGAAGAAATAAACTGGGTACTGCAATGGGATCCAGGCTTCATTTTCCCGCAATTAAAGGATGGTGGTGAAATCGCCTTCGAAACGGAAAAACCACATCGTGGAGAAATTTTTGACCGAAATCAAAGTGGATTAGCTGTTAACGAAGTTATTTATGAAATCGGCGTTGTTCCAGAAAAATTTGGTGACAATCCAGAAGAAACGAAAAAGAAGCTTGCTGAATTATTAGGTATGGATGTAGAAGCCATTGATCAAGCGTTGAATACGGATTGGGTTGAGCAAAACCTGTTCGTTCCACTCAAAAAGGTTCCAACAACCAACAAAGAGCTTCTTGAAAAATTATTCGCATTAGAGCCTGTGATTAAACGAGATACGACCGGTAGAATGTATCCGTACGGGAAAGCAACGGCTCATTTAACCGGTTATATTGGAAAAATCACAGCAGAAGAGCTGGAAGAAGTGGATAGTTCCCTTTATAGCGCTAACGATATGATTGGAAAACGAGGACTGGAACAGCTTTTCGAGAATCGACTAAAAGGAGAAGCTGGAGTTAAAATCCTTATTCAGCAAGAAGGAAAAGAAGATGTCGTGCTTGCAGAAAAACAAGTGAAACACGGAGAAAATATTCAATTAACCATTGATGCAGAGCTTCAAAAGGAAATATTTACGTCCTATCAGGATAAATCCGGAACAGCTGCAGCCATTAATCCTAAAACAGGAGAAACATTGGCATTAGTAAGTAGCCCTGCCTTTGATCCAAATCAGTTAGCATATGGTATTAGCCAAAAAGATTGGGATACGTTACAAAATGATCCACAATCGCCATTGTTGAATCGTTTTGCTGCTACCTTTGCACCTGGTTCTGCTATTAAACCAATCACCGCTGCCATTGGACTAAAAGCAGGCACACTTGACCCTGATGAAGGATTCGAGATAAATGGACTCGATTGGCAAAAGGATGAATCGTGGGGGAATTATAAAGTAACACGAGTGTCTACTTCAAATGGACCCGTCGATTTAGAAGATGCTCTTATACGATCCGATAATATTTATTTTGCCATGCAAGGATTAAAAATGGGTGGCAAAACGTTAGTAGATGGCCTTCAATCATTCGGGGTTGGAGAAGATTTTTCATTTACTTATCCGATTGAAAAGTCCACTGTTTCGGAGGATGGAAAGTTAGATTCAGAAGTTTTGTTGGCAGACACAAGCTATGGGCAAGGACAACTGCAAATGAGTGCACTACATTTAGCAACCACCTATACGTCGCTTCTGAATGATGGCAATATCATTAAACCTATTTTAGAAACTAGTGAAACAAAAAGTGAAGTTTGGAAAAAAGAAGTGGTATCCTCTGATACGATTTCTATCTTAAAGGATGATTTACGTAAGGTCGTTACAGCATCCAATGGTACCGCACATGCTGCGGATGTTGGAAATTTTAATCTAGCTGGAAAAACAGGAACTGCGGAACTGAAAAAAGCCGGGGAAGAATCCGGACAAGAAAATGGCTGGTTTGTCGTTTATCCAGAATCAGAAGACCTCATTCTGTCAATGATGGTTGAACATACAGAAGAATTAGGCGGTAGTCATTTCGTCGTAGATAGAGCAGTAGAAATCTTTCAAGCTATCCAATAATAAAGAAAGGGAGTGAATCCACATGATCACTCCCTTTTTTGTATTCAAAGCTTTACCGTTTCACCCGTTCTAGCAGATTGGTAACAAGCATCTAGTACGGCAAAATGGTTTCGTACCTGCTCTTTTCCGTAAGTTGGTTCCTTTTGTTGAAGAATCGAATCCGCGAAGTGCTCGACCTGTAATCGATATTGATCTCCTTCGATTTGGTAGTCACTAGTCTCCCCAGAATCTTTCGTTACCTTAATAATCCCTTGACCATTTGGATTTAAATCTGGTCGATATGCATTTAGTACTTCGATGGACCCTTTCGATCCAACTACTTCATAGCCACAGCGTGGATACGTATCAAAGCTACAATCAAAGTTCGCTAGTCGTCCATCTCCAAATGTAAGCACACCCGTTAGAGTGGTGTCCACTCCTGTATCGGAAAACTTTGCAGCAGTTGCTACAGAAGTAGGCTGTGCTTCTAAAATGTGACAGATAGAGTGAATCCCATAACACCCAACATCATAAAGCGCTCCACCACCGAGCTTGGCATCAAGGCGAATGTTCGTATCATCCTTGAGAAGAAAGGAGAATTTTGCCCTCATAAGGGTAACTTCTCCAATTTCTCCATCCTTGATTAGCTGCTTCACTTGATTGTGCTGTGGATGGAATTGATACATGAACGCTTCCATGAAAAGGACATTGTTTTCCTCGCAAGCTCTTAGCATCTCTTCTAACTCTTTAGAATCCAGTGCTGCTGGTTTTTCACATAGAACATGCTTTCCATGTTCGGCTGCTTTCCTCACCCATTCCTTATGCAACCCATTTGGAAGGGGAATATATACCGCATCAATTTCTGGGTCCTCGAGCAATGCTTCATAGCTTGTGTAAGCTTTTGGAATACCTAATTCTTCTGCCACTTCCTTTGCTTTGTCCCCACGACTAGCGATGGCTTCCACGGATCCATTATCGGCACGTTGGATGGCCGGAATCACTTGTTGCCTCCCGATTTTAGCTGTACTTAAAATACCCCATCTAATCATTTCCATGACCTCCTACCTTACTACGAATCTAACCATTAGCCTTTTACAGAGCCTGCGAGCAATCCTCGAACGAAGAATTTCCCTAAGAAAATGTAAACAAGTAACGTTGGTAATGCAGCGAGAAGCGCCCCTGCCATTTGTACATTCCATTGGACGATTTGACTTCCAGATAGGTTTTGTAAGGCTACCATGATTGGCTGACTATCCGATGTCGTTATAGTTACGGCAAATAAAAACTCGTTCCAAATGTTCGTAAACTGCCAGATTGCTACCACTACAAATCCTGTAATGGACAATGGAATAATGATATGACGGAAAATACCTAAGAAGTTGGCCCCATCAATTTTCGCCGCTTCAATCATCGTATCTGGTATGTTTGCATAAAAATTCCGGAACATTAGCGTCGTAATCGGCAACCCATACACCACATGGGTTAAAATTAATCCAGGTATCGTGTTATAAAGCTCGATATTACGTAAAAATTGAATTAATGGAATCAGAATACTTTGATACGGAATGAACATACCGAAAAGGATAACCGTAAACAGAATCTCAGATCCTTTAAACTTCCATTTTGATAGGACATATCCGTTCATTGCTCCGAGTAGTGCAGACAAAAGGGTTGCAGGTATAACAAGGTACACACTGTTCATAAAGTTTGGAGCTAGTTCAGTAAATGCCTCTACATAACTACTAAAGTCAATCGACGTTGGGATTGCCCACATTGCTTCTAAAGAAACCTCGTCTAATGGCTTTACACTTGTTACTAGAATAACATAGACAGGAGCTAGAAAGAGAATGGCCATGATAATTAAAATCGAGTATTTAATCGGCTTCCAGATGTTTACCGCCATTAGCTATCACTCCTTCTATTTGTTAGTAAGTATGGCACTATGAACACCGCTACTAGAATCAGCATAATAATCGCAATGGCGGCACCGTTGGCATAGTACTGACCACGGAAAGTAGCTTCGAACATGTACACCCCTGGAACATCTGTAACAAAGTTTGCACCAGATCCAGACATCGCATAAATCAAATCAAAAATTTTCAATGATATATGAGCCATGATAATGACAACACTTACCGTAATCGGCATTAGCATTGGTAAAATGACCTTCCAATAAATTTGAAACTCTGTGGCACCGTCTATTCGCGCCGCTTCTCTTAGCTCTTCTGGTATGCCACGTAATCCTGCCAAATACATCGCCAAGGAGAATCCTGTCATTTGCCAAACCGCAGCAATAACAACCGCTAAAATAGCAACTGGTAAACCAAACTCAATACTCCCCCACTCAAATCCAGCCAAAATGTTCGTATCCGTGTACCACTTTGGCTGAATACCAAACACTTTTAAGAATTGGTTAAACCCTGTAGATGGATTGAGCAACCATTGCCATACAACCCCTGTTACAACAAAGGATAAGGCCATTGGGAATAAAAAGATATTACGGAAAAACGACTCCCCTTTTGTTTTCTGATCAATTAAGATGGAAAGACCTAATCCCATTACAATAACCAAACCGATAAAAAATAGGGTGAAAAAGATCGTATTTCTTAAATCTGCTTGGAAACGAAAGTCTTGGAACAGAAAGATGTAGTTTTTCAACCCGGCAAATGACATATCAGGTACTAGACTGTTCCAATTACTGAGTGATACCCATCCTGTCCAGCCAATAAATCCATATACGAATATGAGAACAAGGATAAAGGACGGAGCTAGAAAACTAATTGCAATCCATTGATCTTTCGTTACTTTTTTCTTCTTTTTATTTAGTTGTAAAGGTTTATTCGTATTCCTCTGTGTCGCAATTTCCTCTTGCATGTGTGTATCCTCCAATCGTAAGAGGTATTTTTCTTATTTAATGATAGAACCCCGTATCACCCATTGATGATACGGGGTTCCCTACTCAAAAGAATCCCCCGAGATTCTTTGTCTTACATCCTTTTTATAGTTCAGTTGAAGCTTGCTTTAAAGACTCAATCAACTTATCAACGTCAAGCTGTGTAACAAAAATGTTTACCGCTTGGTTTACTTTTGTTAAGAAACCAGCTGCCGCAGCAGAACCGTGCGCTAAGCTTGGTGTAAGCTGTGCTTCTTTGAAATCTGCCATTGTATCTTTTCCATATTGGTCGTACTTAGAAGGATCTGCATCAACACGAGCTGGGATAGACCCTTTTAGCGGGTTAAATGCATCTTGACCTTCCACAGAACCTAATACAGATAGGAATTGTTTCACATCTTCTGGATTTTCAATTCCTTTCGATAAACCGAATGTATCTGTGATAACCATGAACTCTCCATCCGTCTCAGGGTTCGTTGTATAGCCAAAGTCTACATTTGTCTCAAGGTTTAAATCATTAGAGAAGTAGCCTTTCGCCCAATCTCCCATGTTGATCATAGCAGCTTCGCCATCACCGACTAATTGAGCAGCATCTTGCCAGTTACGAGAAGCATGGTCTTCGTTCACGTAAGACAATGTCTTTTTGAATAGTTCCGCAGCTTCTACTACTCTTTCATCATCGAAGCTAACATCGCCATTCCATAGTCCGCGATAATCTTCTGGTCCAAGTACACCAAGTAAGATATTTTCAAAGATTTGTGTTGCAGTCCAAGGTTCTTTATCTCCTAACGCAAGTGGAGTAACGCCTGCTTCTTTTAATTTATCAGCAGCAGCAAAGAACTCATCAAAAGTTTGTGGAACTTCAATTCCATGTTCTTCAAATACGTGTTTGTTATAGAAAAGAACGTTACCACGGTGAATATTTACAGGTACAGAGTAGATATTTCCATCCTTACTTACTAGATCAATTAAGTCTTGTGGGAATTTATCCATCCAGCCTTGTTCTTCAAAGAAATCGTTCAGTGGTTCCATCTTACCTGCCGCAACCCAACCTTCGTTAAGTTCCGCACCACCGTGTACTTGGAACGTGGATGGTGGATCGTCCCCTTGCATTCTAGTCGCCAAAACAGCTTTTGCGTTTGTACCAGCACCGCCAGCTACAGCCGCATTTTCAATTTCGATATCTGGGTGTTTTTCTTTAAATAAGTCAATTAATGCGAGTAGTCCATCTTCTTCACCGGCACCAGTCCACCAGCTAAAGATTTCTACTTTTCCTCCTGATTCACTTGAGCTATCGCCGCCGTCAGAACCTTCTGCACTGTCTCCGCCATCTCCCGAAGAACTGTTACTACATGCAGCGATGACAAGCACCATAGCTAACAATGAAAAGAAACCTAACAGTTTTTTCATTTATAAAGCCCCCTTTTGATTTCTGAAAACCCTTTCTGATAACGCTTTCAATTTGATTATAAAGAATGCTAGTAGCTTATCCGACTCTCAATTTCTTCACTTTTTTAAGAAAATCTTCACTTTTTTAATAACTTCTGTTGATACTGCTTCGGAGATAACTGAAAATACTTTTTAAAAACACGACTAAAATAGTTCGGATCCTTATAGCCAACCATAAAACTAATCTCCTTTAAACTAAGGTCGGTTTCCTCTAGTAATTGGGAAGCTTCTTTGAGTCTCACATTGGTCACATAATCGATGAAGGTTTCTCCTGTTGTTTCTTTAAATAGATTCGATAAATAGTTAGAGCTTAGTTCGCAAAGGTCCGCAACCTCTTCGAGTGAAATACTATGGGCATAGTTCTCCTGAATATACGCTTTAGCCCGTTCGATCTTATGTTTGGACTGATAGTGTTGTTGAATATGCAAACAGATTAATCGAACATATTGAATCCAATCCTGGTTGGATTTAAGTTCATCAATCGATTTATTCCACGGTTTGATTTGCTTAGATTCTAGTAGTTGCTTAATCTTGTAATAGAGTTCTTGAAGCACAAGGATTTGCTGTTTGCGATTTGGTTCACTAAGTAATGGATTAAGCTGATGTAAGGCTCCCATCTCATTCCCTGCTTGAATCTCGTTAAGTAATGGAACTAGATTATTTCCGCTTGGACTGTCTTCCTCTACAGGGAACCCGTAATTACTATGTTTAACTTTCATTAAATGCTCCAAGGAAGATAACGATTGATGGTAGGAGTTGGCAACCTCGGTTAATCTAGTTGGGTGTCCAACCCCGATGTAAACCGTTCTCCCAAGCTTCATTTGCAAGAGTCTTGCTTTTTTCAGCAGACCTGCACGATCAAATTTTTCTGAACGCATTAGAAGCACAATCATTTGGTCCGCTTGCCAGTCCAAAATATACGTATCGTCTACTATCTCTTCGATGACAGCTTCTACATTAAGTGATATAGGTTGTTCTGCATCTTTTATGGTCATAAAACAGCCATATATCATGTTTGGAAACAAAGCATGTTGAAGCTTTTCTATCTCTTCCCCTTGCTCGTATTTCATCAACTTAGATAGCAAATGTTTTTTAGCTATGGCTCCGGTATGTTCTTTTTCCTCTATTCCTTTCTTTTCTTCCTCTAGCTCCTTTTGAACACGAAGCATTGCTTTGATAGTCTCTTCTTTTTTACTAGGTTTCAAAATATATTCTTTTACGCCAAATTTCATCGCTTGTTTGGCATACTCAAATGAATCGTAGGCAGATACGAGCACGAATTTAATGGAAGGCTGGAATTGGTGGATGATTTCAATCGCTTCGAGGCCATTAATGCCCGGCATTTTAATGTCCATGAGAATCACATCCGGACGTAAGCTCTCTGCTAACTCAATCGCTTTACGGCCATTTGCTGCTTCTCCAATCACTTCCATTTGTTGAAAGTTCTCCTCTAAAAACTTACGCATGGCTTTACGTTCTAGCAACTCATCCTCTGCAATAATTATTTTCATAGAACCACCTCTATTCTGTTCGTTTCCATTGATTGGGCAACACAAGCCTAATAATTGTTCCTCTATCTACCTCTGAATCTATCTCCAATACATGTTCTGTTTGATAGAATAGCTGAAGCCTGCGAATAACATTCGTCATTCCGATTCCTGTTGAATGTCCAATATGTTCCTCAGAATCTGCGGTTGTATCTAAAAGACGTAAGATCGTTTTTTCGTCCATCCCAATTCCATCATCCTCTATTTCTACCATTGTGTATTCATCCTGATCATAGATTCGGATAAGAATCTTTCCTCCATCCTCTTTCGCTTCGATTCCGTGAATAAAAGCATTCTCTACAATCGGTTGAATCGTAAGACGGGGAATAGGAATGTCTAGGTGTTCACTCTGAATGTCCATTTTGTACTGAATTCTTTCTAGAAATCTAGTCTTTTGAATACTTAAATATTCCTCAATAACCTGTAATTCATCTTTTAGCGAGATTGATTTTTTGAGATCTCCCAGACTGTAGCGTAATAAGGTAGCTACCGAATCGATTAAATTAGAGGTTGATTTCGCATTCTCTAAATACGCCAGCTTAGAAATCGTATTCAGTGTATTAAATAAGAAATGCGGGTTAATTTGATTTTGCAGGTGCTTGAGCTCTAGCTCCTTCATCAGTTTTTCTTGCTCCGACTTTTGTTTAATCTCTTCAATCAGTTCATGAATATTCGTCCGCATCTGATTAAAGGAATCCCCTAAGAGCTTCAATTCATCATTGGAATCAATTACTACTGGTTCACCGGATATCTGACCACTTGATACTTGCTTGGCGGCTTTTGATAAAGCTTGAATTGGTTTCGTTATTCCATAGGAAAACCAAAGGGAGAACCCTATGGCCAGCATCACCGTTGTCGAGAATAAGAAGAAAATAAACCATTGGAAGGAGCTGTTTCTTTCTTGTAAATCTTCGTACAACACCTGATACTCATTTAACTCTAAATCGATTAGATGTAGTGTTGTTTCTTGGATATAGGTAGCTGCACTTTGGGTTTCTTTTAGATGAGCCGTGTAACGCTCAATATCGTCCCTTAAAACAAATCCGACCGTAATTTCACTTTCATGAATTAAGGAATCTATTAAATTCGTATAGTTTTTTATTTGCATGGACTCTTCAAACGTTCGGGAGCTCATTAGCTGGTTTTCTTCCTCTTCTAACTGATTTAGAGAAGTATAGTAGGCGTCCAAGTTCTCCTCACTTGGCTCCATTACATATGTTTTCACGTTTTGATAGAGCTTGTTGGAGATCTGGGAAATGGAGTTTAAGGTCACAAATCGCTCAAAGCTCGCATGATATTCTCCCGTTAGCTGTTTCGAGCTAACATAGATGGAAATCGAAACTACGTTAAATAATACGACGAAGACGAAAAAGTAAATGATTAATTTTCCTCGTATCGTTTTCATGGTGCATCTCCGTTTCCAATTAATTCACCATTTGTCACATCATCTTTCCGAATTACTTTGGTAAGTGTGAATTGAAAGGGATTCACGGTTTCATCTCGCTGAATTTTTAACATTTGTTCCACCGCAACCTTTCCCATCTCCTTCGGATATTGCGAAACCGTAACATCGATGTCCCCATTCTCGATTAAGGAAAGGGTCTCTGGTAAAATATCAAAAGCTGCAATGTATATATCTTGGGAAGGATTCATTTCTTCCACACCTTGAACCATCCCTACCCCATCTAGTGCACTTGTTCCAAACAAAGCGGTTGTTTCCGGATGTTCCTTTAGTAAAGAATAGGTTGCTTGCGCAGCACCAATCTCTGTTATATTGGATTCCATTCGATCGACCACTTTAATTCTAGAAGAATTGGAGATAGCATCCATAAATCCATCTAACCGTTCCTGCTGATTGAGAGCAGAAAAGCTTCCCATAATAACACCAACATGTTGTTCTCCCTTTGTATCGACAATTAAGGCTTGTCCTGCTAAAAATCCCGCCTCGTAATTATTAGTTCCCACGTATACTTGCCGCTCACTTTTCGGTACATCCGTGTCTACTGTAATAACGGGAATTCGGTTTTCTCTTGCTTTATGGACTAAATCAAGAAACCTTTGTCCTGGCAAGCCTTGTATAATAATGCCATCCACTTTAGCTGAAATCATTCGATCTAATGTTTGTAGTTTTTCTTCTAAGTCAGACTTACTTGGCCCAATGTACTCCAGGTAAACGTTTTCATTTTTTGCAGCTTCTTTTGCTCCATTTTCGATAAGACGCCAATAGGCATTCCCTACCTCTTCTGTAATAAGGGCAAAATGATAATCATAGGATTGCTGAGCTGTAGGATGGTCTTCTACGTAAAAGGTTTTTTTGCCATAGATAAGCATGGCTGTTAAACTCACGAAAAAAAAGAGCACTCCCACAACTAAGAGAATTTGTTTCTGACGTCTGCTCAAGGGATCCCCTCATTTCTTCCTTCTCTTTGTTATATTCTAGCGGGAAATGCAATAATTGAAAAGAACAAAAGCGCGGGGCGCCCGTTTAGCGACGTACGGACTGCGCCGTAGGAGATAAAGGAAACATGCCCCTTCAAAGGGGTATGCCAACGTTGGGCGCAAAGCCCGGGTTTAGTTGGCCTTCCTTCCTCGCGAATCGATGCTTGACTTATCGTACGTAGGTGAGGGAAGTCTCGCTAGGCGCTGGGCGCTGGAGCTGGACGTGGCTGTTGATATATGTTATCCTCACCAAGCCAATTTTGTAATTTCCTGCAACCCAAAAATAAGACACCCCAATCATAGAGTGCCTCACTTAAGATAAAAACAGAGCCCCATACCCCAATGCCATTAGGATAACAAAGGCCGGATGAAGTTTTATTCTTTCTAACAAAAGATAACTAACTACGATTAATCCGACGGACTGCCACACGCCAATTCCTTCATAGGAAGTTTGAAAAAAGCTTACTGCCATCGCACCTAGTAATAAAGCGATCGTTGGTCGAATGAGAGCGGTCATTTTTTTAACCTTTGGGGATTGCTTATGCTTTTGCAAAATACTTAACAAAATAACCATCAATATCAGGGATGGTGCAACCGTAGCAAATACCGCAATCCATGCACCAAGGATTCCTCCTTGCTCAAATCCGATAAAGCCAGCCATTTTCGTCGCGATAGGTCCAGGCAGTGCGTTACCCATTGCGAGCATTTCACTAAAATCTGAAACGGTGAGCCAGTGATATCGATCCACTACCTCTTTCTCAACAAGAGGAATCGAAGCTGGTCCACCACCGTACCCGACAATTCCAGGGATAAAAAAGGCTAAAAAGATGTGCCAGTATTTAATCATGAGGCTCGCTCCCTTTCCTTTTCCCGATTTTTACTAAAAAGAGCAGCCAGTATGAGAAGTCCAATCAATATGGCAGGATGAAGACCCGCTACTTCTACAAATAGGAAGGAAACGATAAACAATCCAACTGTTATAGACCACCCCAGTCCTGATTTCGCTTTTTTCAAAAAATCAATGGTTAAGACAAACAGCATCACACCAACTACCGGTACGACAGCTTTGGTCATTCCTTGCACCCACGGCTTTTCACTCATGGATGAAAGGAAAGTAAGGAGAATAATCATGGCTACAATCGTCGGTAAAATAGTGGAGATAACGGCATTGCATAACCCGATAAAGCCCCCTACACGATACCCAATATAACCAGCCATTTTCGTTCCAATCGGACCTGGTAATGCATTGGCAACTGCCAAAAGGTTCGTAAATTCTTCTTCATCCATCCACTTATAGGTGTCGACCACTTCTTTTTGAACGAGTGGAATCGACGATGGTCCTCCACCATAGCCGAGGATTCCGACTCGAAAAAATGCTAAACATAAATGCCATTGGTTCTGAAACACAAAACTCCCCCCTGCTAATATGCCGCAATCGTACTATCGGTTCTAGATTCTGTACCTCCATAAAGCGTTCCCGTATCGGGATCTCGTACGATAATTTGACCCCGGCCAAAATCCTCCACATCTAAGTGGATGGCTACTTCATGCCCTCTTCTTTCTAGTGCTTCTGCAATTGCTGAAGAAAAATGTGGCTCGACAATTATTTTCTTATCCTTCAACCAACGCCAGCGCGGGGCATCCAATGCTGCTTGTGGATTGAGGTGAAAATCTACTAAATTTGAAACGACTTGTAGGTGACCTTGCGGTTGCATAAAGCCACCCATAACACCGAATGGTCCAACTGCTTTATCGTCTTTTGTTAAAAAGCCTGGAATAATGGTGTGGTACGTCTTCTTGCCACCCTTTAACGCATTATTATGCCCCTCTTCTAAAGAAAACGTATGCCCTCTGTTTTGCAAAGCAATTCCCGTTCCCGGCACAACGAGCCCGGAACCGAAGCCCATATAATTACTTTGAATAAAGGAAACCATATTTCCTTCACCATCTGCAGTCGCCAAGTACACTGTCCCCCCGAGAGGAGGCTGACCAGGACTTGGTTGCATGGCTTCCTGTTGGATAAGCTTTCGGCGTTCCTCTGCATAAGCATCCGATAACAATGCTTCCACACTTTGCGACATATCCCTTGAGTCGGTTATGTATTCTTTGCCATCCGTAAAAGCTAGCTTCATGGCTTCGATTTGTTTATGATACGTGTCTACTGATTCTTTTTCTTTTAAGGAAAAGCCATTTAAAATATTAAGTCCCATCAAAGCAATTAATCCTTGCCCGTTCGGGGGAATCTCCCAAACCTCATGGCCTTTGTACGTTACCGAAATTGGTTGAACCCACTCCGGGTAATAACTCTTTAAATCTTCTTTTTGAAGAAAGCCTCCATGTGCAGAAGAAAACTCCACCATTTTATCTGCTAATGATCCGCGATAAAAGGATTCTGCCTTTGTAGCAGCAATTTCTCTTAAGGTTTTAGCATGGTTTGGCGATTTCCACAGTTCTCCGACTTGGGGCGCTCGACCACCCATTCCAAACGTAGCAAACCATTTTTGGTACATCTCTTCTGTTAAAGCTTGCTCATTTTCCTTATACGTTTTGCCCCATATCGATGCTAAAACAGGGGATAACGGAAAACCTTTTTCCGCATAATCAATGGCTGGCTGTAACACTGTCGTTAAATCTAATCGTCCAAAGCGTTCCGATAATGCTGCCCAAGTCGCAGGTGCTCCTGGTACAGTTACTGGAATCCAGCCATGCACTGGCATTTTCGAGTGACCTTTGCTTTTCACGGCATCTATTGAGATGCTCTTAGGGGCTGGACCACTTCCATTTATTCCGTATAGCTCGTCTTTCATCCAGACTAACGCAAACGCATCTCCACCTATCCCGTTTGAGATCGGTTCTAAAACGGTTAATGCCGCCGCTGTCGCGATAGCAGCATCGACCGCATTCCCTCCTTTTTTCAAAATATCCAGCCCTACTTGAGAAGCAAGCGCTTGTGAGCTTGCCACCATTCCATTACGGGATACAGTGACCATCCGCTTCGAGGGATACGGATAATATAATGGATCAAATAATTGTTTTGTCACTAACATTCCTCCGCCTTCCTAACAATCTCTTTTATCATAGCTTAATATAACCGAATCGAAAAACAAATGAACACAAAGAAACAGAAGCGCCTGCTTCTGTTTTACTTTTTATATATTTTTCTATAAGGCATTTAGTTGATCCGTAAGCGCCATAAACCGTTCCCGATCTTTTTTCTCTAATGCATCATCTATAAGTCGTTTTATGTTTTCCTCCTCCAATTGAGCAATGACCTGATCGACGTCTTCCTCTTGAATCAAGGTACGATCATTGTTCATATATGGATCTATGATGGCATTCAAGTTGGTTAAAAAATCATTTAATTTGAGTAAATCAGCAAGCGCAACTCGACTGTATTCTTTTCCGCGTTGAAAGACGAATATATCATCTTGATTTTCTACTTTTTGGGTGTTCCGATTTACGCGGATTTCTCGCGATTCTAGAGGTACAAATTGATATACCTTATCATCTAACAAGAGTGAAAAATATTGATAGGCAAGAACGACACGTAAACTTTCATCCTCTTCCTTAATGTAATACGGCTTAAGCATTTTAACAGAAAGCATCACTCCACCCCCAGTGCTTTGTTTTCGGAACATTACAATCGTAAAACACGAATAAATTTATTACTGTATTATATGTTTGGAACGATGAAAAGGTTAATGATGGACATCTAACTTTTTTATCTTTGTTACCTATATTATAATGTATTTCCACTTAAAATGATAGCGTTTACATTACGGGTTCAAGTATCTTTTTTCTACTTTATGCAGGATGAGGCTGTACATATGCTTTAATAAAGTTAAATGCTACGTGCTAATCTTTAAACACATCTTCCCTCACACTCAACCACTGTTGAATGGTTTCTTTTCCTCTTATGATATACCAGTTCCGAGAATCAACCGCCAGAAATTCTTCCTCCTGTTTCACAATGAAAATAGAATAATTCTTATTTAAACGCTCATCCTTTTGTTCCAATGTATGCTGTAGCGTGACGGGGGTTCCATTTTTCTCAAAATAAGCTTGAACATCCTTTATTGTTAACTCAAAAGGTTCTTCATAAGAAGAAGACATGAATGTCCAGTCTTTAATCTTCCATTTGTTCTCATGCTTTGTAACATATATATCAAATTTGGCACCGCTATTGATGTCGTTAGCTGGATAATAAGCAGTAAAGGAAGCATTGTTTACATCGACATATTTCACACGCTTCGTAAAATCAGGAAGCATGGAACCTTGCAAAGCTCCTGGTGCATCACATTCACAAAAAAAAGTTTCTCGATATTTTATTATATGCTCTTCGATAAAACCTGGTGTGAACGTATCTTTTAAAATCGGCTCGACGAGTGAATGGAACTCTTCCCTTTCCGGAACAAAGTCCATCCCTTTTTCATACCAGCCTCTCTCCTGAATCTCTTGTACGATGGATTTTTTCTTCTCACTAATAGATCCGGTTAAGGCAATCATTTCACTAGCACTAATCTTCGAAGAGGTTTTTTCACTTTCTTGTTTCTCCTCTTGTACCGGGTTTTCTTTTTCTTCGAGGTTGGATTTATTAGTATTGGTTGGGTTTGATATAGCGGTTTGCCCACAACCCACAGTTATAATGGATAAAACAATAAGAGCAGTAATGATTCTTTTCACGATTATTCCCCCTGTTTCTATGAATCTAGTAAAACTAGTATGGGTTTACCAGATTCCTTTTATACCAACTTATGCAAAGAAATAGAAAAATAGAAGGGAGTTTTGCAGAAACCTTCGACATCTTTCCGTATTGCTTTATAATGAAAACAAACTCCAACTTTAAAGAGGAGGAACGTTATGAACCCTCATTTACAATTCATCAGTGAATCTGCCCTATTACTAGAATGGGAGTTTTCTCCTTCCCTTGAGACAAACGAACACATTTTAGCCTTCCATGAATACCTCCAACACCATCCATTTCCTGGGTATGTGGAAGGGGTTCCTGCTTATACGACTTTGACAATTCATTTTCAACCGCTTACGATTTCCGGTATGGATCCCTTTGAACAGGTAAGAAAATCCGTGTTACAGGCGTTGGATCGAACCCAAACACGACAAGAAGAAAAATCTGGTAATCTCATACAAATCCCTGTTTGTTATGACTCGATGTATGGTCCGGACCTAACTTATGTCGCTTCCTACCATGGCTTTACTGAAGAAAAAGTTATCTCGATTCATACGAATTCTGATTACCCAGTGTATTTTCTCGGATTTGCTCCTGGCTTTCCTTTCTTAGGTGGAATGGATCCAGAGCTTGCTACTCCACGAAAACAGACTCCAAGGCAACAGGTTGCAGCTGGTTCTGTTGGGATTGCAAGTAGCCAGACCGGTGTCTATCCACTTTCGACACCCGGTGGATGGCAAATCATCGGCCGAACCCCACTTCCTTTAGTGACAACAAACGAGAATCAACCTACTCTACTACAGCCAGGAGACACCGTGAGATTCGTCGCTATTACAGCTGAAGAATTTGAGGAAATGGAGGCTACATCGTCATGGGATTAATCATACAAAAGCCCGGTCTGCAAACTACGATCCAGGATCTTGGAAGGAATGGCTACCAAGCTTTAGGATTTTCCGTAAGTGGTCCAATGGATTCATTGTCCATGGAAGCAGCCAATCTTATTCTTCAAAATGACCGAGGTGCCGCAACCATTGAAATGGGAATAGTTGGTGGCCATTTTCTATTTAAAAAAGATACCATTATTTCGATTACTGGTGCTTTTATGAACCCAAAAATCAATCAATTGGCCATCCATCAAGGCGCTCCAATCTCAGTACGAAAAGGGGATTTATTGACATTTGGTCCTGCTACACATGGGGTTTACACGTATTTGGCTGTCAAAGATGGGTTTAAATCTCTTCGTTATTTAAGTAGTAGAAGTTCGTCTAATCTAAGAAATAGCATCTTAGGTTCATCCTTAAAAAAGGAGGCGTATATCCCGTTTGAAACATACACACCGGACGCTCCTAAACGCTGGTTCATCGATACGATGATAGAGGAAACCGGACAGGAACGAGTCATTCGTTATATAGAAGGAAGACATTATGAATGGTTTACAGAGGAAGCTAAACAGACCTTTGAGAACGAACCATTTCACATATCTTCACAATCCAATCGCATGGGGTACCGTTTAAAAGGTGTCACACTTAAACAAAAGCAGTCGGCAGAAGTGTGGACAGAGGGAACTTTGTTCGGATCGATTCAAGTCCCACCGAATGGTCAACCCATCATCCTAATGGCCGATCGTCAACCGACTGGAGGATATCCGAAAATCGGTCAAGTTATAAAGGCAGACTTGCCAAAACTAAGCCAAACTAGTTTTCAATCAAAGATTCGGTTTAAAAAAGTAACCCTAATGGAGGCTTTTGAAGCTTACAAACAACAAGAACAATTAAAACGAGTCTGGCGTGTATCTATAGAAAGAAAATGGAAGGAATGGTGTGAATGAAAATAGATATTAACTGTGACTTAGGAGAAGGATACGGTCCCTATGACAAACAGATTATGCCCCATATTTCGTCAGCAAATATCGCTTGCGGCTTTCACGCTGGCGATCCGGACATAATGGATGATACGGTAAAGCTAGCACTACAACATAACGTCAAAATTGGAGCCCATCCAGGATTCCCGGATAAGGAAGGATTCGGACGCCGTCTGCTGAAATGGACAGCGGACCAGGTGTACCGGTCCCTCCTTTATCAAATCGGGGCACTACAAGCTATAGCAAAGGCGAATGGCACATCTCTTCATCATGTCAAACCACATGGGGCGCTTTACCATTATGGGTGTCAACATAAGGAAATTGCCCAAGCGATGGTAGAAGCTATCAAGAGGGTTGATCCAAGTCTTGTGCTTTATGGACCTGCAAATAGTGAATTAATAAAAGCTGGTGTAAAGGGAAATCTCACCGTGTACAGAGAAGTTTTTGCAGACAGAACCTATCTTGAGAACGGAAACTTAACCCCACGAACAGAGGAGCATGCCGTCCATACAAAAACGAAACATGCTATCGAACAATCCATTCAAATGATTCAACATCAAAAAGTCACAACAAAAACAGGAAAAGTCATCCCCATTCAAGCGGATACCGTTTGTGTCCACGGTGATACACCAAATGCTGTAGAATTCGTAAAGGCTTTGTCAATCACCCTCCAGCAGCGGGGCATCCAACTTGGAAGCTAGTCATCCCACCATTTTTCTTCATGAGAGGATACTTGTCTATTCTCTTCGCAGTATTAAGCATATAGTATAGAGAACGCTGTAACTTCTAGTAGGGTTTATGCATACTACCAACTGGCTATCAGATCCTTTCTGATAGCCCTTTTTCTATCAGAATTCTTGTAAATCTTGTCGGGTGATGGTGTAAGTGCTGGCTTGCCTTTGCAGTTTTTTTATAACAAATGGAATGGGACAATCTGCTTCTTTCATAGAATGAACTATACTTTCGTGGAAAGGATGTTCTGTTTGGTTACGTATAAGTTTTTGAAGGTTAAGGATGTCTTCTCTGAATACGTCGATGATGTAAAGGATGACGTTGCCAACAAACGAATTAACGCCTACTTTTCTAAAAAGTCCAAGGTCATCCTATCCGTAGAAAAGGTAGGAAGCTCCTATTGTTTACGTAGTGGATTTAAGTTTTTTGATGCTTTAAAGAAAGTGAAGAGTAATCAATTCGTCCCTTTTGTGGTCGTATCTGAACAGCCTGATCAGCCGTCTGAGAGACTCTTAGCGATTTTAAAGCGTGGTATGGTGTCTGAATCTACCGGTTGGAGATTCAAATATGACCTTATCCAAAAGCTTATCCATGACCATCACATGAAAGTTGAGGAAATAGCGTCCAAGACCGAGATCTCAGTTGAGGAAATTGAGCGTTTCAATCTTGATGCCGACATACCAGACTTTTATAAGAAAAAAGCCATTCTTCTGCATAAAACAGAACTTATCAATTCCATTCATCGAACGCTTTTAATTCCTGATAACTATAAAAGCCAATACTATAATCTTGCATTAGAAGGAAAATTAAGTACTCGCCAACTTTACATAGCCGCAAGCTACTACAACATGAGTTATTACCATTTTTACAATGTTGGGTATGTTGCTTATTAGGCGGCAGAACAAAAGCGTAAGCGCTCGGGTTTAAGGATTACAGACTAAGACCGTCCTTTGCGGACAACGTCTGCAGACCCCTTGCCGGGGCCACGTACGGCGCCTGGCCATGCCAGGTGGTTCGAGTTGCCGCTCAGGAGCGGCGGTTTTAATCGAACATTCTTACGTCGGAGATAAAGGAAACATGCCCCCTCAAAAGGGTATGCCAACGTTGGGCTCAGGAGCCCGGGCTTAGTTGGCCTTCCTCGTGAATCGGTTGACTTATCGCACAGAGGTGAGGGAAGTCTCGCTAGTTGCTGGGCGCGTTAGGAAGCGAAGCGGGCTTGATCAAATACGATGGCATAAGCAGGGCTCCGTGAGTGACGGAATTTGTCACTGTAGGAGAACTGCTTATGAAGTGAGTATTTAGCCCGCATAGCTGGACTGGAGCTGGACGTGGCTATTGCTACATGTTATCCATACTAAGCCAATTCTGTAATTTCCTAAACCATGAAAAAGAGTAGTTAACCCATAATTTAGGATTAACTACTCTAGAACCGTTTTAAGGAAACTTATAACTAATCAATCTTTGGTAAAACCTTCTCCTCTTTCTTCATCTCGGAATGACAAAGCGGACAACTTGGCTCTGATTCAAATGAGAAAGATTCTCTCATCCAACCAGGACAAGAGTCATTCGTACAAGACCAAATCATCGTTTCTACTTCTGGGACAGGTTCTTTTTTGTTATTAAAATAGGCCATATTTATAAGTCCCCTTTCTTCTTTATATCTTCATTATAACCCAAACACATTGATCTTAGTGATAACTGGAAGAAAAAGTTGCCTTACATTACAGTATATTGGAGGAAAACCAAAATTATAACATAAAAAAACTTGGCTAAGCTAAGCCTTAAGTGCACTTATTTGGGACTTAAAAATTTTGCCTCGTTAAGTTTCTTCTTGCTAAAAATTTTATTTCCTAACGAAGAACAAAAGCTCGGGGCGCTCGGGTTTAAGGATTACAGACTAAGACCGTCCTTTGCGGACAACGTCTGCAGACCCCTTGCCGGGGCCACGTACGGACTGCGTCTGGCCATGCCAGGTGGTTCGAATTGCCGCTCAGGAGCGGCGGTTTTAATCGAACATTCTTACGTAAGAGATAAAGGAAACATGCCCCTTCAAAGGGGTAAGCAACGTTGGGTGCAAAGCCCGGGTTTAGTTGGCCTTCCTTCCTCGTGAGGTTAGGATATTTGACCTACGTCAAATAGATATCGTACGAAGGTGAGGGAAGTCTCGCTAATCGCTGGGCGCGTTAGGAAGCGGAGCGGGCTCGCCCAGATACGCCTGCATAAGTAGGGCTTCGTAAGTGACGGAACTTGTCACTGTAGGAGAACTGCTTAGACGTGCGTATCTAGCCCGCGCAGCTGGACTGGAGCCGGACGCGGCTATTGCAGTATGTTTATCCACACCAGCAAATTTTATAATTTCCTGGTAAACTATAAAAAAATTCCGCTAGGGGGCAGCGGAATTTTTTTATATTAACCCATTTTTTTGGTGGATACGCTTCATTAATCGATCAAAAATAAAATATTGGATAAACGCAATTAAGCTTCCACTTATTAAGATAAAAACTGGAGCTACGTACGTTAAAGCAATAGACCCTACTAAAATTCCAATCAAAAGAATCGTTTGAGGTAAATGACTTAACGCAAACAGCAACGCTCTAGTAATTGTCTGTAACAAGGGTAATTCAAAATGTACTAATATGAAAAAGATAAATACAGTAGTAAACAAAAAGGTGAGTCCAAATAACAGTAAGAAAATAACAAGAATCAATTCACCCGTAAAATCATAATTGAGCACTATTACGCTGTCCATATAAAGAACAGCACAAAAGAATAACCAGATCAATCCGATGATAAAGCTCTTTTTAAAGTTTGATTTAAAAAAGGAGAAAAACTGCTGGAAGGTACCTATTTCCATTCCGGAACTCAACCACTTTCTTACGACAGCATACATAGCTGTCGTAGATGGAAAGATGGTAATGATAGGGATACAGCATATAATCCATAAAAGATTCAAAATCAAGAAATTGCTAAATATCTCTAATACTTTGAAGAACCCATTATCTGACTTAAACATGCTTGCACCTACCAACTTTGATCGATAATTTTTTATACTTTCCACATTAAAAGATTTGTAGGAAGAAAGCATAAGGGCAACTAGAGCTCGACCCGCGCCTAAAGGCTTGGTTTCGCTAAGTTTTCTTTTCACTTTCCATTTTTTAAGTCTTAAAGGAAGAAAGTATAAGGGCAACTAGGGCTTAACCTGCGCCTAAAGGCTTGGTTTCGCCAAGTTTTCTTTATTATTAACAATACACGTATTACGAATAACCAATTCCGGATCTACTAAAATGGAATTTGGTTCTGCTTGCTCATTAATCATGTCGTGCAACATATAGGCTGCTAGTTTACCCATTTTTTCTTTATCCTGTTTCACTGTAGATAGTGGAGGGTCACTGTAACGACAAGCTTCTACATCATCACAACCAATGACTTTGATGTCTTCTGGTACTGAGTAGCCACGTTCTTTGATTGCTTTTAAAGCCCCTAAAGCCATCATATCAGATGCAGCGAAAACCCCTTTAGGAATCGGCCCTTCAGCCAAAATACGATTCATCGCTTCGTAACCAGACTGTTCAAAATAATCTCCATATTGGATCCAATTTTCTCGAACTGCCATTCCTAGCTGACGAACCGTATCCAAAAAGCCTTCCTTACGAATATTGGAGATGATCGAATCAGATGGTCCGCCAATGTATGCCACTTCTTTAATCGAATGGAGATAATAATGCTCCACTACTTTAGAAGAAACCTTCCGATTATCCGTGGTCACAAAGGTAGATCGAGGTCCCGTTAATTCAATATCCACACCAACACATGGCACCGAACTTTTATCTAATTCATAAATGGCTGACTCAATATTTTCCCCGGCGATGATGATGCACCCATCTAATTGAAAATGTTTACATCTCGCCAGATAATCTTCTTTCCCTTTACTAAAGTTACTGTTAGAGAAAATTAATAAATCATAACCTAATCTGCCAATCGCATTTTTAAAGGAATTGATAACCTCGTTGAAAAATGGATGGTTAAATTCTACGTGAACTTCCCCAGCATATATCAACCCGATTAGATTAGACTTTTTCGTCGCTAGCGCTTTTGCAGAGAAACTAGGTTGATAGCCCGTTTCCTCAATAATTTTCATGACTTTTTCTTTTGTTCTAGGACCAATACTCCCGGTTTGATTAATAATCTTGGAAACAGTCCCAGGTGAAACCCCTGCCATTTTCGCGATATCTTTTATTGTCAACTTCATTGGTATCCCTCTGTTTCGTTAATCCGGTTGAAACAGTGACTGTTTCGCATCCCACCGGTCAATTAGCCTACCTTTTGTTTCTATTGCAACCATTATAACAAGAATTAACAAATCTATCAGTGGGATAGAATCCCACTGACTATTGTTAACTTTTTACTGCACCTTCTGTCAAGCTTTGAATAAATAGACGGTTCAATAATAGGAATACGACGATTAATGGAACAGTAGCCCAGAATGTTCCGGATAAAATCATACCATTATCTCGAACATAGTTATCTATTAAACCACGTAATGCGATTTGAATTGTATAAGAGCTTTCCTCTCTTAAAACAACTAGCGGCCATAGGAAGTCATTCCACATGTACATAAACTTGATGATTGCTAGTGTCGCAAATGCTGGAATAATAACGGGTACAGCGATATTCCAATATACACGGAAGTTGGAACATCCATCAATTTTTGCAGCATCAACTAATTCATCTGGTACGTTACTGCTAATATATTGTCTCATCCAGAAAATACCGAAAGCATCGATCATCCCTGGCACAATAATCGCTTTTAAATCATTTAACCAATCTAATTTCGTAATGATGATATACTGTGGAATCAATCCCAGTTGTGGCGGAATCATCATCGTGACAAGTATCGCTACAAAGAGAACATTTTTCCCTTTAAAATGAAATTTTGCAAAGGCAAAGCCTGCCAGTGAGCAAAGGAACAAAACACCAATCGTAGTAACCGTTGAAACGATTAAAGAATTTCCAATTGCACCAAAGAAATCGATTGTGCTTAATACATTTTGAAAGTTTGTTACTAATTCACTTCCTGGCAAAATTGCAGGTGGTACATTGTTGATTGCACTATTATGATTCGTGGCCATAACGAACATCCAATAAAGCGGAAAAATGGATAGGAAGGCCGCAATAGCGAGCAACAAATACACGATTGTTTTAGAAAAAGTAAACGATTTCTTTCTAACATTACTACTCATTTTGCATAACCTCCTATTTCCCTATCCTATTGGCAACAAATACGTTAATCGCCGACAATACGATAATAATGAAGAATAAAATAATCGCTGCAGCAGATGCTGGCCCGTAAGCAAGGTTCACAAACGCTTCACGATATAGGTATAGTACAACCGTTATACCTTCTTCTCTATACGTTCTACCAATATAAACTAATGGCTCTGTAAAGAGTTGAAGAGCACCGATAGTAGATGTAAATACGGTTAGAATAAGGATCGGCCGAAGCATCGGAATCGTAATATATTGAATTTTTTGTCTCGTGGTTGCCCCATCAATCTTTGCTGCTTCATACAATTCATTCGGAATGGCTTGTAAACCAGCTAGATAAATAATGGTGTTATAACCAATCCAACGCCAGAAAACCATGGTAGAAATTGCAATTTTAACTCCCCACTCTGTTGTGCTCCAACTAACCGGATCTACTCCAAACCATCCTAAAATCACGTTAATAAGACCGAAATCTTGGTCATTAAACATAATTCCAAATACGATAGCTACCGCTACGGTGGATGTTACGTATGGCATAAAAATGGAGACACGGAAAAAGCTTTTAAACCTAATAAGTGCAGAATTTAGAGCATAGGCTAATATAATCCCGATTATGAGCTGCGGAAGTGTTCCAAGTACCCACATGATTAAAGTATTGGAAAGAGACTTCCAGAATAGCGGATCCGTTAATATCCACTCAAAGTTTTGCAGCCCAACAAACTTCATTTCACCTAATCCATTCCAGCTTTGAAACCCTAAATAGAAGCTAAACAATATAGGGAAAAGCCCAAAGATAGCAAACAAGATGAAAAAAGGAGAAATATAGATATATCCAGAAATTGCTTCTTTTGTTTTCTCACTTAAGGATGATTTTTTCTTATTTGGAGGTTGATTGGATATTGAAGCCTGAGTATGTGTTTTTGCCACAGTCGTTCTCTCCTTCCATGGATTTCAAGCGGCCATGGAAGCCCATAGACCGCTTGATGATCATCCTTACTGTCTTTCTAATTGTTCTTTAATACGTTCCATCGCTGCATCCCACTCTGCTTGTGGATCTGCACCTTCTACTGCAACATTTGTAAGTGCTGTATTGATTTCAGTATCTACAATCGCATAGTTTACACCCATGTAAACCGGTTTAACTGATTTAGCTGCTTCCGCAAAGATTTTAGCAGTCGGAGCACCACTGAAATAATCATCTGTTGCTGCTAAGAATTCTTCGTTTTCATATACATCTGGTGTAGATGGGAATAAACCATTATTCGTGAACGACTTCAATTGTTGTTCTGGAGCTGTTAACCAAGAAATGAATGCATATGCTTCTTCTGGGTGCTCAGACTCTTTTGGAATCGTTAGGAAAGATCCACCCCAGTTACCTGCACCTTCCGGAATTGCTGCAATATCCCACTTACCACCTGCATCTGGTGCATTTCCTTTAACGTTTGCTACCATCCAACCAGGAGCTCCTGGCATTGTAGCGTAGCTACCTTCTGCCATTGCAGTACCCCACTCAGGAGTCCACAGTGCGTTTTGACCAATTAAACCTTCTTCAATCATCTTAGTTGTATAATCATACGCTTCTTTTACTGTATCTTCCGCAATTAATTCATCATCTTCATTGAAGTATTGCTGATCTTGTTGGTCTCTTAGCGCATTAAATACCATTTGTGGAGCATCAGAGATTGGTTTTCCAGTTTCAGCTTTGATTGTTTTAGCAGCTTCATAGTAAGCATCCCAAGAATTGATTTGAGCTGCTACTTCTTCACGGTCCGTTGGTAGACCGGCTGCTTCCATTACATCCGTGCGGTAAAACATAGTAGTTGGACCAATGTCAGTTGGTAAACCAATTTGGAATGAAGCATCAACGCTTTGTGCTTGTTGCCATTTCCAGTCTAGGTAGTTACCGGAAATTTCTTCTGCACCGTAGTCATTTAAGTTATAAAAACGATCTTGTGCTTGCATAAACTTAGCAATTTGACTAACCTCGATTAAAGCGATATCAGGAGCACCGCTTCCTGCTGAAATGGATGTGAACAAGTTGTTGTGAACGTCATTCATTTCCCCTTCACTAAGGGTGATCTTTACGTTTGGATTTGCTTTTTGATATTCTTCAATTAATACATCATAGCCTGTGCTACCGAAGACCGCGAAGTCTAGTTCTACTGTTTCTCCGTCAGAACCACCATCTCCACCTTCTCCTTCTGCACCATCGTTACTACAAGCAACTAGCGCAAGAACCAAGATGAATAAACTCATCATAGAAAGCCACTTTTTCATTTGATTTAACCCCCATTTTTCATTTTTAAAAAGTTACTGCTAACAACAAACAACATTAGGTAAACGCTTTCTTTTTTTAGACCTTTTCACCCCCAACTTGTAATCTAAGAATCTAAAAGCGAAAGCAAGGATATTTAAACGGCTTTAGAGGAAACCGCTTTCCTTATTCAGTTAAAAAATGTCGATTACTCTCGGTTGTTTTCCTTTTGTAATCGCTTTCTTTTAGATTATATTCTTTGAATCTAAGAAAATCAATACTATTTTCATATTTTTTCAACAATTTCACGAAATCGGTTTCTTAGAATGTTTTATTAAGTCTTTTAAAACCTTTACTGACAAGGCATGTATCGTTTTCTTAGTTTACTAACTTTTTAGATTGACTCGTTAAAAAATGTTGTAAGGCACCTAACATTCCAGCATCATTTTGATGCTTACACACCTCAATTGGAACACGAACATGATTCCACCAAGGTAATTCATCTAGATGTCGATTAATATCGGATAATAATTCGGATCTAGAACTTACACCACCACCAATTAGTATCTTTTCAGGGTTCAAGGTAGCTACTAGATTGAAGATTCCAAAGCTAATACTCTCATACCATTTTTCCAGGATAGCATGTAATTTTTCATCTGTTTTAGCTTCTTCAAAAATAACGTGTCCTTCTACCTCTGCTTGCTCTGGCAAGCCTTTAAAGTCCCTGTAAAATCCAATCAAACTTTTCATTGCTGCATTATCATGCATAATCTTTAATCCTAGTGAGTCCCCTCTTGTTACCATAAAACCAAATTCCCCGCCTCGGGAGCTATGGCCATGAACCATTTTCCCGTTCAGATAGATACCTCCGCCTATCCCAGTACCTATCGTGAAACAGATAAAACTATCACACTCCACGGCATTTCCACTTAACTTCTCGGCAAGTGCAACACAGTTTCCATCATTCTCAATTGCTACAGGTAGGTCCACTATTTCTTCCAGCAATTCCTTTAGGTTTTTTCCATGTAACGCATTAATTGCACCAGCATGCTCAGTGAAACCGGTTTCTACATTGACGAAACCTGGCAAGCTAATAGCAACCCCATGTATCTCATGATCTAGCTGGTAATCTTGGATAACAGTGACCATATTACTGAGAAAAATGTTTAAATCATCGATGTTCGTGTTGTACTTGTCCTTTGTAAGGATTGTTCCGTCGCTCAATAGGACAGAATGTTTCACTTTTGTACCGCCTACATCAATCGCAACATACTTTTCCATGTCATCCCTCATTTCAAGTTTATCCTGTATGTTTTTGGGTCCTCCCTGAAAATAAGTTCCCTCCCTTCATTCCCTACACTTTTCTGATAAAACGAAGAAGTTTGACCAAAGTATAATGCTATTATGTAAGCGTTGTCAATACCGTGATGGAAAGCATCTTTTCTACTAAAATGAGGAAACCCCTTCCGTGTAGAAGGGGTTTCCCGGTTATAAGCTGGAAAAAAACTCATCCAAAGTTTGATTAAATTTTTCTGTTTCCTCTAAAAATAACAAATGACTACTATTCTCAAAAGCTACTAGCCTCGACTCAGGAATTCGTTCCTGAATATAGGCGCCCGCTTCAACCGGAAAGAAACCGACGCTTCCAAAACAAATCAGTGTTGGCACGGTCACATTCCCTAAAGTATCTCGATAATCCACGGCAGTCTGATTAAATACAATGGTACTTTCAATAGACGCCGGAAGTTTGTTCATCTCTTCCAGAACCCAGTCATATTCAGCCTGTTCTGGTTTTTCTTTATACATGCCATGGATAAATTCAGCATTAAACCCGTGCTGATCCTCTTGAATCGCTTGCATCACACCTTTAATGGCTTCAAAATCAAACGCTCCAAAGTCCCAGCCTGGCCAAATGTAGTCAGAAGGAGACTGGTCGACAACCGTAGTTGCTTTAATATTTTCTCTGCCAAATTGGTTGATATAATCCCAAACGACAAATGCGCCCATCGACCAGCCAACAAGAATGACATCTTTCAAATCAAGCTGCTCAATAAAAGCTTTCATATCTCGTGCATATTGAGCTACCGTGTGACCGTGCTCCACTTTACTGGATTGGCCATGTCCCCTTAAATCTACTGTGAGCACTCTGTAGTTCTTTTGGAAATAGGGAACTTGCTTCTGGAAAAACTTACTGCTCATCATCACGCCATGAATGAATAAAACAGGCTGACCTTGTCCGTGATCTTCATAAAATAATTGAGTATTGTCCTCTAATGTGAGGTAAGGCATATACATTCAACTCCTTTTCTAAAATATATGACTTTCTCCTAGTGCCATTCTATTTTTTTACTCTAATGGTTAGACTGGAAACCAAAGAAAAGAGGGATTACTAATGGAGCAACAAAATGGTTCATTCCCTAAGGGCTGTCTATTTGGTACATTACTTGCACTCCCGATTTGGGGACTTATTTATTTATCCATTCGGATTTTGGTCTAAGTTTCATATAGTTCTATAGGAAGTCCATCTGGATCTCCAAAAAAGGCAAATAATTTTTCTGTTAATGGGTCTTTTCGAACAGGTTCTACCTTTATTCCGTTCCCTTCAAGCTTTTCTATCGTTTCTTCAATGTTTTCTACAGAGAATGCTAGATGTCTTAGTCCCTGTGCTTCTGGATAACTAGGTCTTTTTGGTGCATCAGGAAAACTAAACAATTCAATGACATAGTGATCCCCTAATGCTAAATCTAACTTATAGGATTGACGTTCCTCTCTATAAGTTTCTGCTAGAATCGAAAATCCTAGCTTCTCCACATAAAACTGCTTAGAAATTTCATAATTGGAACAAATAATAGCAATATGATGAATCGACTGAAACATGATACATCCTCCCTTACTTGTAGACTTCTACATGAAAGTTTAATTTCCTTTTTCATAGAGATGCCTTAGCGTTTAGTTTAAAAAATACTACCCAACAAATGAAAAAGAGTAAGAACAAATAGTCCTTACCCTTTACGTCTGTGCCAATGACTGTCTAGGAATAGTTGGTTGATTCGCTCCCACCAGTCCCCCCTGTACCCTTTCGTTTAGCTGCACAATACTAATAGCGAGTTCCTGAAGACGTTGTCGAATATCTTCATCAACCAGCTGTTTGTTTTCAAAGTGTGAATTATGTGCATACACATTTCCTGGTACAACATGTGCTTTAAAATAGCCTGCTAAAGGCTTCAACTGATGCTCTATAGCTAAATAATGATGATAGGTTCCTCCTGTAGCGATAAAACCGACAACCTTTCCTCTTAGTGAATCGTTCGGAATTAGATCGAAGACATTTTTGAGAGCACCGCTTAAGGAGCCACGGTAAATAGGGGACCCAAATAACAACGCATCTGCACCTTCTATAAGATCAATTACTTTCTTTGTATCCCCTTCATAGGCAGCCGGATCTCTACCATCACAAAATTGAATCTCATAATCTCGCAAGTTAAGAAGATCTGTCTCCACATTTTCGTTATCATTTTGTGCAAAGGTAAGAGCTTCTTTTAAAGTAACATACGTTTTAGACATTGGGGTTAAGCTGCCTGATACTCCTACTAGCTTCATATTGTGACTCCTTGTTCAGCAAGCTCTCTTTCCTTATTTTTCACAAGAGGAATTACCTGCTCACCAAATCTTTGTAAGTCTTCTTCATAGTGGAAGTGACCCGTTAGAACAATATCAATTCCGATTTTCTTCAACTCGATGATACGATTTGCCACTTGTTCTGGCGTTCCAATTAAGCCTGTCTTAAAACCATCGTTATATTGCACAAGATCCTCAAACGTGGAGTTTGCCCACATGCCTTGTTTATCCCTAGTAGATTGACCCGCTTCCATCACTGCATCCTTAAATCCATATACAGCTTCTTCATCCGCATATGAAACGATATCACGAAGTAATTGAAGCGCTTCTTCCTCTGTGTCTCGAACAATCGCAAAGCCATTTGCCGCAAATTTTACTTCTCGTCCTTCAGCGGCAGCCAATTCCCGTACTTCGCTAATTTGCTTTTTAAAGCCTTCTAATGTATTTCCATTCATGAAGTAATAATCAGAAACACGTGCAGCCATATGCTTAGCAGCTTCCGAATTTCCTCCTTGGAATATTGGGATATCTGTTACCGGTTTAGGTTTTAAAGGAGCATCATTAATCCGATAGAAATCTCCTTTAAACGAAGCTTTTTCTTCCGTAAACATAGAGCGAAGCACTTGAATAAACTCCTCCGATCTTCTATAGCGCTCATCATGCTCCAGCCATGGCTCCCCGTATCCGATAAACTCTTGTTTGAACCAGCCACTAACGATATTTACAGCAGCTCTCCCATTACTGATTTGATCAAGCGTTGAAAGCATCTTTGCATATACCCCTGGATGCCATAGTCCGGGATGTACGGCAGATATTAATTTAATTTTCTCCGTCACTGCAGCCAATGCCGAACCTAACGTTATCGCTTCTAATTGATTTTCAGCACCATAGCTTGCAAAAAAGCGTGTTTGTAGTAACGCATAATCAAATCCGACTGCTTCTGCTATTTTGGCATACCTTTTATTGGACTCAAAATCCCATCCTGTCCGCTGAGGTAGTTTGGAGACAACCAAGCCTCCACTTACATTTGGCACCCAATAAGCAAACTGCAATTTTCCCATGTTTCACGTTCCCCTTCCTTACGGTTAGTTAGACGAACGCCCCTATATGGTGATATATTAGACTCATATAGGGATGCGCTCATACCTGTTAGCTGTGCGTTTTTCTCTGTTGTAAAAGAGGTGTTGCCGCACCTCTTTTTTTATGCCGAAATACCAATGTGTTCAACCTCACCTCCTCAAAAGAATTAAAAAATCCTTCACTCCATAAAGAGAGAAGGATTCTGATTGCATAAAAAATACTGCAACTGATCATCTCATCTTTGGAAGTAATCTTCCTCTGAAATTGGCACCGTGCAAGTTTCCTTGCTGGTTGCCGAGGCTTCGCAGGGTCAGTCCCTCCACCTCTCTGGATAAGAGAATTTTCTGAAATATTGAATTATTTCTCAACAGTATAACACCCAAGATGTACCATATCAATAGGTTTCATTTTTTCTCCACAGCATGACCACCGAATTCATGTCTTAATGCAGCTACAACTTTACCCGTGAACGTATCATTTTCTTGAGAACGGTAACGCATCATTAAGGAAAGCGCGATAACTGGTGTAGGTACTTCAAAATCTAATGCAGACTCTACCGTCCATTTACCTTCACCCGATGAATGCATGACACCACGGATGTTGTCTAAATGCTCATCTTTCTTAAACGCTTCCTGCATCAGCTCCATTAGCCAGCTTCGAATAACAGATCCGTGGTTCCAAACGCGAGCCACATCCTCATATTCATAATCAAATGGGCTTTTTTCTAACACTTCAAACCCTTCTCCAATCGCGGCCATCATCCCATACTCAATTCCGTTATGAACCATTTTCAAGAAATGTCCACTTCCACCTTTTCCTGTGTACAAATAGCCATTTTCGACTGCCAGTTCCTTAAAAACTGGTTCTAGTGGTTGGAAAACTTCTTGTTCACCGCCGACCATAAAGCAAGCTCCGTAACGTGCACCAGATACCCCACCACTTGTTCCTACATCTAGTAAATGGATGCCTTTCTCTTTTAATAGATCAATATGCTTCAAGGTGTGCTTATAGTTTGTGTTTCCGGCATCGATGACGATATCCTCTGCACTTAGTTTTCCAGAAAGCTCGTTAAGTACATTTGTCGTAATGTCTCCTGCTGGCACCATGACCCACACAACTTTTGGTGAAGGGAGTTGGGAAAGCATCTCATCTATGGAGTCAAACTTAGCACCACTCTCCCTACCGAACTTCTCTCTTGCTTCCTCATTGACGTCAAAGGCTTTCACCTCATGACCTTTATCGAGCAAGTGAAGACCGATTTGAAAGCCCATCTTTCCTAATCCTATTAAACCTATTTTCATTTTATGTTCCTCCTATCCTTTTATTCGTTGGTTAAGTTCTGATAGATTCTGAAATTCTGGAGCTAGCTTATGTGCTAGTCTGTAAAATAAAGGCTTATATTGCTCATACAAGCTTGCTTGCTCTGGCACGGGAGTTTGTCGATCCGTTATGTTCACAAGTGGTAATACTTCGTCAAGGTTATCCATCTCTCCTAAAGCTTTTAAGGTTAAACATGCCGCACCAAAACAAGCACTTTGATGGTTTTCCGGGAAAGAAATGGACGTATTGAAAATGTCCGCCATTATTTGCCGCCATAGATTGGACCTTGCAAATCCACCATTCGCACGAATCTCCACAGGAGTTACACCTGCTTCCTCCATCACTCGAACAACCATTTGCAATTGATACATGACACCTTCTAGTACACTACGAATCATATGTCTTTTCTCATGATGAAGGGTCAGACCGAAGAAGACGCCTTTTGTCTCAGCATCCCAAAATGGGGCTCTTTCACCAAGTAAGTAAGGCAAGAACAACAGCCCATCCGATCCAACTGGAACCGTGCTCGCTTCTTTCATTAGGTAATCGTATGGATTTTGTTGACCCGCTTTTTCCACTAACTCTGGAAAAATAGAATCTCTTAACCATTGGAGGGCAATACCACCATTGTTGATCGGACCACCAATCACCCACTTGTCTTCCGTTAACGCATAGCAAAACAATCGCCCTTCTGGGTCCGTAATGGGCCGATCAACGACTGATCTCACCGCCCCACTCGTGCCTACCGAACAAGCTACAACACCTGGTTGAATCGCACCAACTCCAAGATTAGCTAAGACGCCATCACTTGCTCCAATTACAAAAGGGGTATCCACTGATAAGCCAATTTGCTCCGCATACATCGGGTCCATTCCAGTTAAGATACTTGTAGTTGAGATAGGCAGGGACAATTGGTCTTCCCTTATTTGTGCGAGTGTTAAAGCCTCTTCATCCCAATCTAACGTTTTTAAATGAAATAGTCCGGTAGCAGACGCGATGGAATAGTCAACGACATACCGGTGAAAAAGGCGGTATGTTACATATTCTTTAATGGATATCCACTTCTGTACCTTTTGCGTGAGTTCTGATTCATGATTGTTAAACCAAATCAGCTTTGCAAGTGGAGACATAGGATGTAGGGGAGTTCCTGTTCGAATATAAATATCATGTCCTTCCCCGCTTCTTTTTAAGTCCTCCACTTCTTGTACAGCACGTTGATCTGCCCAAGTAATAACATTTGTCAAAGGCTGACCTTGATCATCTACCCCTAACAAACTGTGCATGGCAGAACTGAATCCTACCCCTATCACATGACCGTCCTTACTAGAAACTTTTTGTACAACCTCTGATAAGGTTGAGATCACTGCCTCCAGTATTTCTTCTGGGTCCTGTTCTTTTTTGGTCGGGTCGGGTACGTATAAAGGATATTCTTTTTCTGATTCAGACCAAAGATCCCCATTCAGCTGATACGCAACGGTCTTGGTGCTTGTCGTTCCTATATCAATACCAATCACAATTTTCGACTTCAACACGATCCCTCCTGAAAAGAGAAACGAACACTAGTTTTTATGAAAATTATTTTCTATAATAGATATTATACATTAAATTTTTTTCGATACCATTGATTAAAGAAAAAATTTTTCCTTATTTTTATATAAAGTGAAATTTTTTTCAGGAGGCGCTTATGGAACAAAACCCAACCAAACACGTTATTCAACGAATCCAATCCTTCTATTCCGGATTAAGCGAAAAGGAAAAAGGAATCGCAGACTTTATTCTTCAGGATCCAGATAAAATCATTCATTCCACCATTAACCAAGTATCCGATGCTTTGAACGTTGCAGATGCTACCGTGTTTCGTTTTTGTAAACGGCTCGGCTTCAAGGGGTATCAAGCGTTAAAGATTGCGCTTGCTTCCGAAGTTATCCATCCCATTAAAGATATTCATGAAACGATTTCGGAAAAAGATTCAGAGGAAACTATCTTTCAAAAGGTATTCCAATCGAATATACAGGCCCTTGAATACACAAAAGCGCTAGACCAGGACTTTAAAAAGGCTGTCGAGTGGCTTACGGAAGCGGAACATGTCTATTTCTATGGGAGTGGTGGATCGGGCATTATTGCCTTGGATGGGGAACATAAATTTATGCGGAGTGGTTTGTCCTCTCGTGCTTATATTGATTCACACATGCAGCTGATGACAGCAGCCCAACTTAGGGAAAAAGATGTTGCCGTCTTTATATCACATACAGGTGCGAATAAAGATCTATTGGAAGTGTTAGAAATCGCAAAAGATTGTGGTGCAAAAACGATAGGAATAACGAATTTCGCCCAATCTCCATTAAGCAAAGGGGTTGGCACGTGCTTGTTTACCGCTTCAAAGGAAACAGAGTACCGTTCTGAAGCATTGTCTTCTAGAATTGCCCAGCTATCTTTACTTGATAGCCTGTACATCGGCTACTGTATGAAAAAGAAAGAACAGTCTAAGTTAGCACTACATCAAGTACGAGATGCTATCGCTAGGAAGAGGGTTTGAATGCTCGAAGCTGGGTCGGGAGTTCCGATATAATCGTCTGAACGCTGATATATTAAAATAAACGCTGATTTCTGGACCGCGACGCCGATTTTATTTATAATCTGATTTTCAGATAAGCCACTATAGCCTCATACGCCTCACCATAGAAAAAGCCACCGAATTTCCTCGGCGGCTTTCTTCTTACCCGTAATCTTTGTGGTGGGTCGATTGATAATCTCGAATGATTTCTCTTGACCCTTTTAAATCCTTCACGATTCGGTATGGCTTCGTAATGACTCGAATTGGCAAACTAAAAAGGAAATGACTTAAATCATCTCTATACTCATTTGTCATCCTGGCAGGTTTGGATGCAATGCGTTGATAGGATTCTTTGTAGAACTCCTGCATCACATTAACCCTTAACTCAATAATATTGTGGCATTCTTCACATTCAACCTTCGTAATAACATCATTGATATACGTGATCTGGTGCAGGGTGTCATCCTCACAATGAATACAGAACAATTCCGTCTCCATATATTTCTTTTCCATTCTGTTCACCTCACGTAATTTCTTTAAAGTTATTATATAACATTTTCAGAAGATTGATACGATTATTCTTAAAGTATTAAGAAGGAATTTTAGTTGCATTGTCTTCCTGTTTAGATGCAGGTCTCCTACGGTTTACAAAATAGCCAGTTACTAGTGCTAAAACCCCTATTATACCTAAGCCGATGTAACCCAGCTTTGCACCGAAGATGAACAAGGCAGTAGTTGGGACCGCCCCATCAACAAGGGAAGAAACAGCTCCTGCACCTTCTGGAAAAGCGAAGCCAACATTTCTCGCCGCTTCCGTAAACAATGGCGAGATATAAGTAGCAAGCAATAAACCAAACCCTAATGCGATTGTTCCAGCAAGTACCGTACGAATAACATTTCCTCGGAAAATAGGTACCATCATACATACAATAAATGGTAATGTAGCTAAGTCACCAAATGGTAACACTTTGTTTCCAGGTACAATGATCGCAAGTAGTAATACGATTGGTGTTAGAATGAGTGTCGATGCAATGGCAGCAGGATGCCCAACCGCTAATGCACTATCCATTCCAATGTACACCTCACGCCCAGGGAAGCGTCGCTTTACAAATTCCCCTGCAGCTTCTGAAATCGGAGCCAACCCTTCCATCAAAATGGATACCATTCTTGGTAAAAGAAGCATAACGGCTGCAGTAGCAACACCTAATTGTAAAGTTTCTTGTAGGTTATAACCTGCCAGGACTCCAATAATGATACCTAGAATCAACCCAACTATCGTGGATTCTCCGAAGATTCCTAGCTTTTTTTGAATTGCCTCAGGATCTGCTTTCCAATTTTTCAATCCGGGAATCCTATCAAATAACTTATTCAATGGCATTGCCAATAAGTAGTACGGTGTAGATGTCCCGTGTGGAAATGAAATATTTGGATAACCATAATATTCAGCCACATGCTTCGCTGTTAAATCAGCAAGTACTAAAAGAACGATAGCATGAACAATACATGTAACAAGTCCCATCACAAAACTACCCGTCATAATACTTACTAATGCACCGGTAAACGCAATATGCCATAAGTTCCATAAGTCAATATTTAATGTTTTCGTGAGTCCGAAAACTAGCAACGCTATATTGACAGCAAGTCCAATTGGAATAGCAAGCGCTCCAACAGATGACCCAAAAGCGATAGCGGAAGTTGCTGGCCATCCTACATCAATAACACTTAATTCAATGCCTAAACGATTGACCATTTGCTGAGCTGCCGGTCCTAAATTTTCTGCTAATAGCCCAATAACCAAGTTAATGGCAATAAAACCAATCCCTACTGTTAAACCAGCACGAAATGCCTGACTAGGCTTTGTTTTTAAAATAAGACCAAAAACGAATATAATAATCGGCAAAAGAACAGATGCACCTAAATCAACAAAATATTGTAAGACATCTCCCATATAAATACCTCCTATTTAAGAGCGGCTTCGAAATCCGCAAAAAATTGCTCCTTACCCACACCGGTAAGTAAAGGTACAGCATTTAGTACAATGTCGTGCAAATCTTTTGATACGATAGTAGTCGTTACTACTAAATCGTACTCAGAAGCCGTGTTTAAAACGTCCGAAACTTTAGATTGATGAAGTTTTGCTTCTAACCCCTTCTCTTCGATGAACGATTTTAACTTAGACATTACAACTGTAGAAGTTGCAACCCCTGTTCCACAAATGACTAATACTTTTTTAGACATGCTGTTCACTCCTTAAACGGTTAATAACTGCTTATTGAGAAGCTCTTTTAATTCAGTATCCTTCCTACTCTGATTCATTTCGCTTAACTGTTCGAGAAAAACACTGTCTTGAATGAGGTTGATCATATTTTCTAGTAAGCTTAGTTGATCATTTGGTTCCTTCATGGCAAGCATAAAAACGATATGAACTGGAATTTGGATATCCTCTGTACCCATCACAGTAAAGTCAATAGGTTCTTCCAAAAATCCTACAGCGATAGCTGGTGTATATACATGTTCAGTGTCTGTATGCGGAATGGCAATTCCAAAAGGCTCAGAGGGTAAACCGGTTGGAAAGACTCTTTCCCTTTCCAAGATTGCTTGATAAAAGCTGGGTTTAACGACTTTGATGTGTTCTAGGCTTGAGGCTAATTCGTGGAGTATCTCTTCTTTTGAATCCGGTTTCAATTTCTGTGTTACTAATTGACATTCCAACGCATCCACTCCTTTACTTTAGGAGGTGCAAGTTGCACCCCCTTATCCTAATGAATCTTTCTCTATTCTATTTAATTAACCGATCTTGTAGACTTCGTAAATTCCAAATAGTTGTTTCTTGTTTGTGTTCAATCACATCATAGGTGATGATTTCCCCTTTTTTCACAGGCCTTTTCATCACCACATGCCGGTCTACCAATCCGAGTGGTAGAGCTTGTTTCGAAATCGCATCATCTTTAGACAGTATTTTTCCGTACACGGTGAAACCACCAATACCATCTAGTGCTTCTCCCTCAGCCAAATCCTTTTTCGCAACCGTAACCGTCTCTGCAACAACCCCACACCACGGAGCAATCGTCGGCTGCTGATCAAAATATGCCTTCGCGATAGAAAGTGGTGTTTCTAAACTAGCTAAGTGGTACGGTCGATACAGAACATAGTAAGGACCTTCCCCAAGCTTTAGGTATTGTAATTCATGATGCACTTCTTCTTGGTCCGAAGTAAAGATTACGAATACACCAGGTGCTACACCGTTTACATATTCCACTACCTTCTCATTGCTTAAAATTCCACCCGCTTCCTTTGGAATTAATAGAGTCGGAAGTTCTTCTACAGAAGCACTTGGGCCGTGCATACCTGCGACATCTGGTAAAAATCCAATAGCGTTTGCGACAGCTGTCATCTCTACCATTGTTTTCGTCCCATCTTGGAACGAAGCAAGCATTTTTGAACTAGATCCTTTTTGTTTGGCTTCCTCTTCAGCAGACGCTGGATTTGCCTCTAGGTTTAACTTATTATTCTTCCCTTTTCCGACGGTCACAATGTTAAATCCCATTGCATCCGCGAAATCATAAAGCTCCATAATCGCACCAGGCTCATCCCCAGCAGATCCGGTGTACACAACACCAGCGGCATCTGCCATACTTTTTAGAATCGGACCGACCGTTACATCTGTCTCCACATTCAGCATCACGATGTGCTTTCTGTTTTGAATCGCCTGATACGCAATCGTTGCCCCTACATCTGGTATGCCAGTGGCATCTACTACAACATCTACTGCTTCAATAGAAGTCACGAGGTCAATCTGATTTGTGATCACTACGCCGTCTTGTTTAATGAAAGAAGTGGCTTCGATTTCATCCGATGACTGCTTGATCTTTTCTTCTGAAAGTCCTGCTAGCTGATAGGCTTTACGGGCATTATCTACGTTAATATCTGCTGTAATGACCACTCGCATCCCCTTCATTTTTTCAATTTGAGAAATCATCCCCCTTCCCATTTGCCCTGCGCCAACTAAACCGACTTTTATATAATTTCCTTCATCGGCTAGTTGCTTTAATAATCTGTTTATCCCCAACATGTTGACCAACTCCCCATGGTTGTTATTTTGTTCTTATAAACTTTATAGCGACTTCTTCTTGTAATATTGGTAGGGCTTTTTTCTCTACACAAAGTGTACCTGGCATATCTGTTTCGGTATCTCCTGAAAAACTAATCGTACAGTGTCCAAGTGTGTGTAAAGTTTCATTCACTTTTCCACCTACACAAGTAATTTCATAGGCATCATCCCCGATGACTAACTGATCCCCAACCTCTACTTCACTTTTCCATGGTTCATGGCGATGAATAGCGGATATTTCCTTTAGTTCATCTGGTGCTGTTTCATTGAAAATAACGAGCATATCTGCACTTAGTAAACTATCAATGTCTTTTCCTAGTTCTGTAATTACAGATTCATAGATGATAATCAATATAAACCCCTCCGTGATGTGAATTACGAATATAAACCGAAGCTAGCAACGTATGCGATGACTACAGCGATTGGACCTGTGACCTGTCTAGAAATAAGAACCGCTGGTACCCCAACTTCAATCGTCTCAGGCTTTGCTTCTCCAAGTGTTAATCCAACTGGTACAAAGTCACACCCTACTTGCGGGTTGATGGCAAACAATGCAGGAAGTGCTAGCTGTGGCGGAATGTTTCCACGACCAATTTCTACCCCAACTAAAACCCCAACAACTTGTGCAATGACGGCACCTGGTCCTAACAATGGGGACAGGATTGGCAACGCACAAATGACCGATAGGATGAGCAATCCAATAATGTTGCCTGCTAGTGGAGAAACGACATTTGCAATTAAATCGCCGACTCCTGTGAAAGTAATGATTCCGATAATACAGCTGACAAATGCCATGAACGGAAGAATGTTTCGTATAATTTGTTCAATGGTTTCCCTACCTGCTTGGTAGAAAACGTTTACAACTCCACCCATACCTCTTCCAATTCTCTCTAGTAACGAACGCTTTTGTTTCGGTTGATTCGTGTAAGCTGCAGCTTTCTCTTTCGCTTCTTGCTTGATTTCTTGCACTGACTTCTTTTTCTCCGAAGCATTGGTTGCTTCAGAAGAACTTCCATTAGCAAACTCGATGTTCGCTTCTTTTACTCCTGAAACAAAATTATCCTCTTTAATAAAACTCATGAGTGGCCCAGATGGTGGTGTGGCTGTTAAATTAATCGTTAGGACACCCATTTTTGGATATACACCACACCTTGCTGTCCCACCACAATCAATAACGACACAAGCCATTTCTTCACTTTCGATTTTTTTAGTGAATCCATCCACTGCTTCTGCGCCTGTCATGTCCGCGATTTTTTGAGCGATTGGATCAATTCCTCCACCCGTTACAGAGACAACATATTTCTTCTGATCCGTTGGCTCTATAACGAGAGGGCCTCCCCATCCACTTGGACCTTGAGATACTTGAACCGGTTTGTAGTTACTCATCATTTCTCCCCCTTACGCTCCAATAGATTCTGCTGCTGAACTATTTTCAGCTTCTCTTTTGCTCATCATTCGTTGGGTTATTTTCTCCGTTACAATACCGCGAATAAGGATGACCACAATCCCTACTAAGAAGAAACGAATAGCTAGTGGTCCAAGTGATAAGCCTAGTTCCGTAATCCCTTGCGCAATCCCCATATACACGAAAAGTTCCGCAGGGTTCGCATGAGGAAACAATCCTGTTACCGGGTGTACAAAAGATACAGCAGAATCATAAAACGCTGGCTTTTGATTTTCTGGTAAAAACTTTCCGAAGGTGTAAGCCATAGGATTTGTTAAGAAAAATACAGCTAGGATTGGAAACAATGTGTACCGTAAGATTGTATATTTCGTACTTTTTTGAGCTAATCGATAAATTCTTTCTTCTCCCACTAACCTAATGAAAGCGTTAACAAAAGTGATTAAAACAATAAGAGTTGGAATAATTCCGGTAAAAAGCCCCATGAAGGTATTTCCACCCTCTTGAAACATTCCGATAAATCCCTCAGCAACCTTGACTAAAAAGTCCATTTCTCTTCCTCCCTTTTTCTACGCCAGTTGTTTTTTGTCCATCTGGTCTTTAATATTCTTTACAGCCATTGATACAGGTGCCTCCATTTTGAAAGTAGCTTGATTATCTTTCAGTGTTTCAATTGAATCTCCAATGACTTCTTGGAAAGGCTTAAATCTGGAAAAAACCGTGACCCCTTTCATCAGCTTACTGTCTACGACTTTCCCAACATTGTCACAGACCACGATGACAACCGTACCTACTCCAAATTTTTGCTTATCCACCCCAACACCTAAGTACCCATTAGATCGCCTGCTCATCAGCTGAAGAGTCCGTCTATAATGCTTCATTTGGATAGATGTCAAGAATATCTGTAAAAACCAAACTACAACAAACGCAGCAATTAGCACTCCCCACACAATATCCACCCCCATTAATTTACAAATGTTCTATTCTGTTACCTTTGTAAAAATTATATGACTAATTATCGCAAACTGTCAATGAAATTTTTAAAATTTTCTAACAAATCAACATCCTATAAATCTAGTAAAGCTGAAGCCGTGTTATCATCTGTTATCAACACATCTACATATCTTCCTCTAATCGCAGCATCAATACTAGAAGCTTTTTCTTTTCCTTCTACTACTCCTATGACTAAGGGAATATCTTGTAGAACGCTTAAATCCATTCCGATAACCCGTTCATTTAAGGAATGAGAAATCTGCTTTCCTAGAGCATTAAAGAATCGAGAACCGATATCTCCAATCGCACCGGCCTGTTTCAAATCTTCCATATCTGTTTCCTGTAAATAGCCAATCTTCTTCATGGTAGAATCACGATAAGGATCTCCAATCCCCACTAAGGCAATCTCCACTTGCTTTCCTTCTTCTAAAACTGCATGAATATCCGAGTTTTCTATTAATCGATCTTTCAACTCAACGGAATCTACCATTGCTGGAGCGTACAAATAGGAACAAGTTCCATTAACCTTTTTCGCTAATTCATAGGCAAGTTGGTTGGAGTGAATCTCTACATTGCTTCTTCCCATTCCTCCAACAAGAGGTACAATATTTAAGTTTTCTACTTTTTGGTAAGGAAACTCATTTACTAAACTAGCTAGGGTTGTTCCCCAAGATATTCCTAAACGTTTTACATCTGTTAGTTGACTTGTTAAGTAAGAAGCCGCCGCTCTCCCAATAGACCGCTTCACCATTTCAGGAAGTTGATCCTGTTGGGAAACAACAACTACCTCTTTTAATTCATACTTTTTCTCTAATGCCTGTTCAAGCTTTACAGTGTGAACATTTTCATCCTTTATATAGATTTCTACTACTTTTTCTTCTCTCGCTTTGTTTAATAGTTTGGAAATAACCGGACGAGAGACTCCGATTTTCTTTGCAATCTGAGCTTGTGTAAATCCTTCAAAATAATAGAGATTTGCTACTCTCACCATAAGTCTTCTATCTTCCCATATCATACTATCGCCTCTTCTAGATTTTTCTTAAATCATATCATACGAAGGAAAGGGAATTAATAGTGCGTGTCAAAAAGGAGGATAAAAAGCGCAAAGAAATTCAAGCCAACGTAGAAGTTCTAAGCGATTTTCACCGGACTTTTTGAACATCCTCTAATAATGAATTCCTTTTCCTAAAAAAGAATTGGCTACTTCAAAGAGGCCTTCTGATAGGGTTGGATGGGGCGAGACCATATGGGCTAGTTCCTCCACCGTTCCTTCTAGATGCATATACGAAGAAGGCTGACTGATCATTTCTGTGGCATGTGGGCCAGCAATGGTCACCCCTAGTAACTCTCCATATTTTTCTTCTGCTACTAGTTTGATAAACCCTGTGTTACTATTCATAGCCATTGCACGAGGATTTGAGGCAAGACTAACCTTTTGTACCTTCACTAAATATCCTTTTTGTATTGCTTGTTCCTCCGTTAAACCAACAGCTGCTATCTCTGGGAATGTATAGACACATCTCGGAATAGTAAAATCGTTCCTAGACTGCTTTTTTCCCAGTATGTTCCCTACCGCAATTAAGCCTTCATGGCTTGCAGCATGGGCAAGCTGAAAGCCACCAATTAAGTCTCCAATCGCATAAATGCCGGGTAAATTTGTTTCTAAATAATCATCTACTTTTACAAAGGGACCATCCGATTGTAACTCTAAAGTTTCTAAGCCGTGGTAATTCGGTTTCCTACCTGTTGCAAGCAGTACACAATCGGAAGGTAAGGATTGTGAAGTGCTATCTTTATCAGAAAAGTACACTTCGACACGATCATTCTCCCTAGATTGGAACGAAAGCACTTTGGAGTTCAAACGCACCGTAATTCCCTTAGCTTCTAATTCTTTCCTTAAATAACCGCTGGCGTCTTCATCTTCATTTGGAATAAGCCTAGCTCCCATTTCGATGATGTCTACCTTGGTTCCTAAGCTGTGAAAAATACAGGCAATTTCGACTCCAATAACGCCCCCACCAATAATGACGAGCCTTTCCGGAACTCTTTCTAGATGAAAAATACTATCACTTGTGTGAATAACCGGGTGACCAACACCTTCAATAGGAGGGACAATAGGAGTGGACCCGTTTGCTAGAATAATAGAGGTTGCCTTAATCTCTTGTTGACCCTCTCTTTGAATTTGTATAATTTTATCAGGTTGAACGAATCCATACCCCTGAATAACATCCACCTTATTCTTTTTCAGGAGCATTCCAATCCCATCCTTTAGCTGGGTAATGACCCCATCTTTTTTCTTCATAAGCTTGGAAAAATTGATACTATAGTTATTCGCCTCTATCCCCCAATCCAGAGACTTTTCTAACTCTTCTATTAAAAAGGCTTGATGGAGCAATGTTTTCGAAGGAATACAGCCTCGATTCAAGCATGTTCCTCCTAAGTCTTTCCCTTCAATCAAGGCAACCTTTTTGCCATGCTTTGCTGCGCGAATCGCTGCTACATAGCCTCCAGGTCCACCTCCTATAATGGCGACATCATACTGCTTCATCCCGTTTTCCCCCTATAGTAATAATTGGAATGGCTCCTCTAATGTTCTCTTTAAATTACTTAAAAAGGCAGCAGCTGGTGCTCCATCTACGACACGATGATCAAAAGACAGACTAAGTGTCATCATGGATTGGACTTCTACTTTTTCACCAACTACTACTGGTTTTTTCACAATTCGACCAATACCTAAAATGGCTGTTTGTGGTGGATTAATGATCGGTGTAAAGCCATCGATGTCGTACATACCTAGGTTAGAAATCGTAAAGGTTCCTCCCGCAATATCTTCTGATTTATAAGATTGGCTTCTAGCTCTTTGTGTGATTTCTTTCGCTTCCACTGTTAACTGCTGTAACCCTTTTTCTCCAACATTTTTAATAACCGGAACGATAAGTCCATTATCAATAGCAACAGCTAAGCCAATGTTTACTTGGGAATGAACGTGGATTTCATCCGCTTCCAACGTCGTATTTAGCATAGGGTGACGACTAAGACATACTGCAACAGCTTTCATTAAAATTTCCGTATAAGACAGTCGTTTCTCTGTTACTTGCTCAATCACCGGTAGTAACTGCTTCCTCAGCTGGACGACTTGTTCCATGTTGACTTCCGTATGAAGTGTGACATGCGGGATGGTTTGCACACTTTCCGTCATCCGTTTTGCTATTGTTTTTCTTAAGCCTTGTAACAGAATCGTCGTCCCTTTATGAGAGATAGACGAGTTTGCAACCGGCAAATCCTTCCGATAGATTTTCCCATTGGATCCACTACCTATAACATTGTTTAAGTCCATTTGTTCGTCTGCTGCAATTTTTCTTGCAAGTGGAGTAGCCTTTACGGCTGGTTGTTCCTCGGTGGCGAGTAAAACATCTGTTTTTTGAATTCTTCCTTTTGGCCCTGTACCTACTACCTCATTAAGTACAAGATCATGCTCCTTCGCAAGATATCTCGCCGCCGGGGTTGCACGAACTTTCTCATTGCCTGTAGCTAATGACTCCACAATTGTCTCTACCCTTTCTTGCGTGGCCACTGAGGACTTTTCCTCCGCCTCTCCTTGTGGAGGCTGCTCTGGCACTTCTTCCCCAGCTTCCCCGGTATAGCCAATAATTGTATTAACAGGGACTTCATCGTCTGCTTGATAATACTTTTTTAGTAGAATGCCATCTTCATAGGATTCGACTTCAATGTTGATCTTGTCTGTCATGATTTCAAATAGCGGCTCTCCTACATGGATTGTGTCTCCTTCTTCCTTAAACCACTGCAGAAGTGTACCGATTTCCATCGTGCTACTTAATTTCGGCATAAAAATTTCTTTGGCCATGTACTCCCCTCCTATACTCGCTGCAACGTTTCTTTCACAGCATGTTTAATATCCTCTTTAGATGGAACGGCCGCTTTTTCAAGTTCTGGGTTGTACGGAATCGGAACCGGAAGACCACCTATACGTTTGATTGGAGCATCTAAATAATCAAAAGCTTCACTCTCTGCTATTAAACTAGCAATTTCTCCACCGTATCCACCGCGTTTTACCGCTTCATGAACGACGACAGCACGGCCTGTTTTCATAACCGATTGAACAATCGTTTCTTCGTCTAAAGGGACCAAAGTACGCGGATCGATGACCTCCACCTCTATCCCTTCTTCTGCTAACTCTTTCGCCGCTTCTAATGCTTTATGAACCATTATAGATGTAGCCACAATCGTGACGTCCGCTCCTTCACGTTTAATATCTGCTTTTCCCAAAGGGATTGAATATTCTTTTTCCGGAACTTGCGACTTTGTTTGATAGAGTAGTTTATGTTCATAAAAGATGACCGGGTTTTCATCGTCCATTGCCGCCTTTAGCAATCCTTTCGCATCATAAGCTGTCGAAGGCTGGACCACTTTTAATCCAGGAATATGTGCCATCCATGCCTCTAGACTTTGGGAGTGCTGAGCTGCGGCACCCGTCCCTGATCCACCAGGGGTCCGAAGCACCATCGGTACCTTACCTTTTCCACCGTACATGTAACGGAGCTTTGCCGCCTGGTTCACCATCTGATCCATGGCTATCGTAATAAAATCGGAAAACTGCAATTCTAGGATTGGCCTCATGCCGGTTAAAGCAGATCCAATTGCTGCACCGGCTATAGCGGATTCCGAGATTGGAGTATTACGTACTCTCTCAGATCCAAACTCCTCAATCATCCCTCTCGTTACACCAAAAGCTCCTCCGTAGACCCCAATATCCTCACCAAGAATAAAGACATCTGGATTTTTTCGCATTTCTATACTCATGGCCTCTCTTACCGCTTCTTGATACGTGATCTCTCTCATTATGTTCCCCCCTATGCGTAAACATCTTCCAGTAAGTTATCTTTCGATGCCATTGGGCTATTTTTGGCAAACTCTACAGAGTCTTCAATCATTTGTTTTGCCTCTGATTTCAACTGCTCCGCATGTTCTTCACTGAATACATCCGATTCGATTAATAGTTCTTTAAAACGTTTTATAGGATCCTGCTCTTTCCATTCCTGCTCTTCTTCCCGAGTACGGTATTTTTTAGCATCACTTTTCGAGTGACCTTTCCAGCGATACGTCTTCGCTTCTACGATGGTCGGTCCATGTCCAGCACGAGCACGTGTGACCGCTTCGTCTACAGAATTCATTACTTCCACAATATCGTTACCATCCACCGCTACTCCTGGCATTCCATAGGAAGAAGCTCGATCAGCTATGTTTTCAATGTTCGTCATTTCTTTCACGGAGCCGGACATGCCATATTGGTTATTCTCACAGATAAACACAACCGGAAGCTTCCAAATAGAAGCTAGGTTTAATGCTTCATGAAAACTTCCTTCATTAGATGCACCATCTCCAAAGAAACATAGCGTCACATAATCTAGCTTTTTCATGTGAGAGGTTAAAGCTGAACCTACTGCTAACGGAATACCGCCCCCAACAATCCCGTTTGCGCCAAGGTTTCCTTTTTCTACGTCGGCAATATGCATGGAACCGCCTTTTCCTTTGCAGTATCCGGTTTCTCTACCGAATAACTCTGCCATCATTTTGTTCACATCGGCTCCTTTTGCGATACAGTGACCATGCCCACGGTGTGTACTCGTAATTTTGTCCCTTTCCTCTAAAACTGCACATGCCCCAGCAGCAGAGGCTTCTTGACCTACACATAAATGCGTGGTTCCATGAATCATACCTTTCGCAAAAAATTCATCGACCTTTTCATCAAAAAATCGAATCAACCACATTTGCTTATAAAGATCTATCAACTTCTGCTTATCTATTCCTTTCGGTACAGAATAACCACTCAATGCATCCATCCGGCTCTCTCCTTTACATTTGTTCTTAGTTATTACATTTGTAATTATCATAAAATTTTTACAACTATTCGTCAAGTGGAACCGCTTACTTTTTTTGTGGTTGGAGATGAGAACGAATGGTAGGATTGGGTGAACACTGATTAAAAACTTTTAATGCCAAATATTTAAACGCTGATAAATCCGTCCAGGCAGCCGGTATATCAATTTAATCGTCGATATCGAACTCACGAACGCCGATAAAACTACCCGAACGCAAAAAAACCCGTTACGCAACGGTAACGGGTCTTACAAATTTCTATTATTCAGTTGGAGCTATTGCTCTCTTAGCAGATTCCAAAATTTCTTCAAGAGATTTTCCCATACTAGCCTCCACTGCCGAGACATAGGCTCCTTCAACGAGCGCAACATCTTTGGCAACCCTTATGTTATCATGTTCAGACATTTCAATAGCCATCTCTGCATTCATAAGAGCACTTCCGAGATCATAAAACAAGAGCACGCCTTTTTCACTATATACTTCTTCGATCGCATTCGATATTTTCTCAAAGCTCGTGCCAATATCATTTTCATCGGTTCCACCTGCTGCTACAATGGGAACATCCTTGATAACCTGACTAATCAAGTCTTTAATGCCATCTGCAATCTTTGGACTATGGGAGATTAAAACAATTCCTACATGTGACATATTATTCTCCCTCCACTGCTGATGCTAAAGAATCAAATACAAAATAGGATGAAACAGAGCCTGCATCCAAATGACCAATGGATCTTTCTTTTAAGTATGCAGATCTACCCTTTGTCGCCATAATATCCTTCGTGGATTCCATAGCCTCTTTCGCTGTTTCTCGCAAATCATCGGGTTGAACGTTCTCTTGATCCTGTAGCAATCCTTGGACAGGAGTCCAAACGTCGATTAATGTTTTCTCCCCTTGATTCGCTTTCCCTCTTTGTTTCATGCCTTCAAGCGCTTGGGCAACAGCAGCAGCCAAATCCCCCTGCGTGACAGGGTCCTTCCCTTTCGTAGCCATCGACATTTTTAGAAAAGCTGTGCCATATAAAGGACCTGATGCGCCTCCTACCTTGGACATTAACGTCATAGCTACATCTTTCAAAAGATCAGAAACCGCTTCGTATTCAGAAGAAGAAGTCTTTTCGATGACCGCTTGAAAGCCTCGAGCCATATTGATTCCGTGATCTCCATCTCCTATGGCTTGATCTAGGGATGTTAAATATTCCTTATTCTCTTGTATCTTTTCGTTTGTCAATTCGATCCACTTTAAAGCTTGGTTAATATGAAGTTCCATCGACTTCTCCTCCTATACGTTGTTAGATTCGGAATGCTGGAGCTTTGGACTCGGAATCTAGTAATTCCTTTAACTCCTCATCTAATTTTAATAGACTGATAGAACAGCCAGCCATCTCTAAGGATGTCATATACTCCCCAACAAATGTCTTATACACTTGAATTCCTTTTTTCGATAAAATTTCGTGGACCTTTGCATTTACGATGAATAGTTCCATTTCTGGTGTCGAACCGAGACCATTTACCATCACCGCTACTTCAGAACCACTATAATCAATATCTTCTAAAATTTTGGCTGTTAACTCTTCGGCTATCTCATCGGCAGATGCAATTGCTTTTCGTTCTGTTCCGGGCTCACCGTGTATTCCCATTCCGATTTCCATTTCATTATCTGCAAGCTCAAAGCTCGGTTTACCTGCAGCCGGAACGGTACATGGACTTAACGCCATACCCATAGAGCGAACATTAGCTACTACTTTTTCTGCAACTGTCTTCACTTCTTGTAAAGAGCCACCCTTTTCTGCTTTAGCACCGGCAATCTTATGAACAAAAACAGTTCCAGCGATGCCGCGTCTACCTGTTGTGAAAGAGCTATCTTCTACGGCAACATCATCATTTACGACGACTTGTTCAACCTGGATTCCTTCCGCCTCAGCAAGTTCAGCAGCCATTTCAAAGTTCATCACGTCACCTGTGTAGTTTTTGATAACTAAGAAAACGCCGACTCCACCATCCACTGCTTTAATCGCTTCAAACACTTGGTCCGGTGTAGGTGATGTGAACGTTTCTCCACATACCGCAGCATCAAGCATCCCTGCTCCCACATAACCAGCGTGTGCAGGCTCATGGCCACTTCCACCACCGCTTACTAAGCCTACTTTATTTTGAACGGGTGATTCTTTTCTTACAATTACCGTCGTATCAGGTACTTGCTTCATACTTTCTGGAAACGCTGCTACTAAACCTTTTAACATGTCTTGCACAACTTGATTTGGATCATTAATAATTTTTTTCATCGTAATTCCCTCCTCAAAATGGTAAAACTCGGTTTATAAATGTTGTAGAACCAACACCTTCCATTGATAGCGCTTCCATCACCTCCGATAAAAAGTATAAAGAATATGATATCTGTCTGAATATATGTATAAATAGACGAAGTTAACTCTACTTTTTAGTAGAGTTAACCGTCCATTTTTTACGCTACTGGATGGACCGCTTCATATAAAAGTTGGTCTAATTCTTTCGTGTAAGATTGAATCTGTTCTTCCTTCCAGGAAAAAAGCTTAGCCATATAGGCGATAACAGATTCTTTATGGGTTTCTACCCAAGCTATATCGAAGAATAAAGCACCTGTTCGTCGGATAAAGAAATCCACTGGTTTATAAACAAGCTCTTCTTCCACTGCATAATGAAGCATGGCGAAGACAACTGGATCTACGTGTTCAACTTCTGCTTTTTCTTTGTTCGTTTGATATATCTCTAACACTATATCAGCATTAGCTCCATATCGTTGAGCTATCGTTTTTGCAACTTTATCGGATAATCCTAACTGATTTGCTTTTTCTACTGCCTTTTGATAGGAATCAACAAATCCTTTTGATCCGCCAACATCCCCACCGGACAGCGGAAGATGCTTCGTCACAGAATCTGAATATAAAATTTCATCTTCTTGCTTAAATTGATCTCTGACCAGGTCTACAACACTTTCCGCCATTTTGCGGTATCCAGTGAGCTTACCACCGGCGATAGAAATCAACCCGGATTCAGAAACGAAAATTTCATCCTTACGAGAAATTTCTGAAGGATCCTTTCCTTCTTCATGAATGAGCGGTCGTAAACCAGCCCAGCTTGATTCCACATCGTCTGCTGTAATGTTCACATCAGGAAACATAAAATCAATCGCTTTCAAGACATAATCCCGATCTTCCACAGTCATCGTAGGACGAGCAATATCTCCTTTATAAACAGTGTCTGTGGTACCTACATAGGTCTTCCCTTCACGCGGAATCGCAAATACCATTCGTCCATCTGGTGTATCGAAATAGATGGCTTGCTTCAACGGGAAACGTTCCCCATCGAACACAAGGTGAATCCCTTTTGTTAATTGAAGTGTTTTCCCTTTTTTGGAGTGATCCTTTTCCCGAATGGTATCGACCCACGGACCTGCTGCGTTCACAATTTTTTTAGCATAGATGGTATGTGTGGACCCATCGATTTGATCCTCTACCTCTACTCCAACTACTTTACCAGCATCATACACGAGTTGAGATACTTTGGCATAGTTAATCGATTGAGCCCCTTTTTCTACCGCCTTTTTCATGACTTCTATCGTCAAACGAGCGTCATCTGTTTTATATTCCACATAATAGCCTGCTCCTTTGATCCCATTGCTTTTCAAAAGGGGTTCCCTTTTAAGTGCTTCTTCCGGTGTAAACATTTTTCTACGTTCATGTTTTTTTACACCTGCTAGAAAATCGTAGACACGAAGTCCGATATTTGTAGTGAAAGGACCAAACGTCCCCCCTTTATAAAACGGAAGCATCATCCACTCAGGTGTGGTAACGTGCGGTGCATTCTCATACACAATGGCACGTTCCTTCCCAACCTCCGCAACTACTCCTATTTCAAATTGTTTTAGATAACGCAAACCGCCGTGGACTAGCTTCGTAGATCGACTAGAAGTCCCCGCAGCAAAGTCTTGCATTTCAACAACTCCAACCTTCATTCCTCTTGTTACGGCATCTAAAGCAATACCTGATCCTGTGATGCCCCCTCCAATGACCAATAAATCTAGAGGTGACTCCTCCATGTTTTTGTATGTTTCCATTCGGTTTAGACTGGAAAATGACATACCCATCGCTCCTTTTTTGTGTAAATTCATTACGATGTTTTCCTCATTATCTCTTATCCCTAAAGGAACACAACTTTAGCATTAGTTTGGGAAGAAAAAGAGACCACAATTCAACCTAAGATATGAAATATCTTAAGAAGAATGCGGTCTCTCAAATTCTCCGTCCAGAATATTAACTTTGTTGTTATTATAGCACGAAGGGTTGGGAGATTAAAAGTGTTTTACTTAAAAACTCTCGTTGCTTCAACCGCTTTTTGCCAACCAGCATAAAGCTCGTTACGTTTTGCTTCTTCCATGTCGTTCGTAAAAGTACGGTCCTTTTGCCACTGTTTTCCGATTTCCTCTTTATCCTTCCAGTATCCAACTGCAAGCCCTGCAAGATAAGCAGCACCTAGAGCAGTCGTTTCATTCACAACTGGGCGATCAACTGGAACACCAAGGACATCACTTTGGAATTGCATTAAGAAATTATTTTTAACTGCCCCACCATCGACACGAAGTGTTTTCAAGTCGATACCGGAATCCGCGATCATTGCATCCAATACATCCTTCGTTTGATAGGCTAAGGACTCTAAAGTAGCACGGATAAAGTGTTCCTTGGAAGTTCCACGTGTAATACCGAATACAGCTCCACGCGCATCACTATCCCAATATGGAGTACCTAGTCCTACGAAAGCTGGAACAAGATAGACACCGTCCGTAGAATCTACTTTTACAGCAAAATCTTCACTTTCAGGCGCATTATCGATAATGCGAAGTCCATCACGTAGCCATTGGATAGCAGAGCCTGCAACGAAAATACTACCTTCTAATGCATACTCAACTTTTCCATCAACGCCCCATGCAAGAGTTGTAAGTAAACCATTTTCCGAGCGAACAGCTTTTTCCCCAGTGTTCATTAACATGAAGCAACCAGTTCCGTACGTATTTTTTGCCATTCCGCTTTCAAAACACGCCTGACCGAATAAGGCAGCCTGTTGGTCACCAGCTATCCCCGCAATTGGAACTTCCTTACCGAAGAAGTGGTAATCGACTGTGTTTGCATACACCTCAGAAGAAGGACGAACTTCTGGAAGCATACTTTTCGGAACACCTAGGATTTCTAGCAATTCATCATCCCATTTTAAATCGTAAATGTTATACATTAACGTACGGGATGCATTGGAATAATCGGTAACGTGAGTTTTTCCACCTGACAGCTTGTAAACAAGCCAGGAGTCAATCGTTCCAAATAAGAGGTCTCCATTATCAGCCTTTTCACGAGCACCTTCTACATGATCAAGGATCCATTTCACTTTTGTTCCCGCAAAGTAAGGATCTAGTAACAATCCTGTTTTTTCACGGAACAGATCATTAAGCCCTTTTTCACGTAGTTCTTTACAAATATCTTCTGTCTGACGAGACTGCCACACAACTGCTTTGTAAATGGGCTTTCCAGTGTTTTTATCCCAGACGACTGTTGTTTCCCGTTGGTTCGTAATACCGATACCAGCGATTTGATCAGGTTCCACGTCTGCCTTTCTTAGTACTTCTGAAATAACTGCTAAGATGGACGTCCAGATTTCGTTCGCATCATGCTCTACCCAACCAGGCTTCGGAAAGAACTGTTCAAACTCACGTTGTGCCGTTTCTACAATTTGCCCATCATGATTGAATAAAATCGCACGGGAACTAGTTGTTCCTTGGTCTAATGATAAAATGTATTGACCCAAAATAATCTCCTCCTGCTCATTTTATATATGAATCAGACAGCTTTTTTCACTGCCGGTGTACTACTACTTTTTTTTAACTCACTATTTAATGCTGCAACAAGAAGTACTGCAACAACCGCAGATACTACCCAGAACGCTGCATTAAATTCTCCAACAAAGATAGCACGGTAGAACAATGCACCATAGATACCACCAAGGATTGGACCTAGGACAGGAATCCAAGCATAACCCCAGTTCGAATCACCTTTACCAATGATAGGAAGAATTGCATGGGCAATTCTTGGACCTAAATCACGAGCAGGGTTAATTGCATAACCAGTAGTTCCACCTAACGATAGACCGATAGCTACGATCAATAAACCAACGATAGCTGGATTTAAACCTTCTGTAAATTGATTCGCACCGATAAACATTAATCCCATAACTAAAACGAATGTACCAATCATTTCACTTACTAAGTTAGAAAATGTGCTCTTAATAGCTGGACCTGTAGAGAATACACCAAGCTTTGCACCTGGATCCTGTGTTTCTCTCCAGTGAGGTAAGTATTGGAAGAATACGATACATGCACCAAGAAATGCTCCAATCATTTGTGCTGTAATGTACATAGGAACCTTAGCCCATGGAAATTCTCCAACTGCAGCAAAACCAAGTGTTACAGCTGGATTTATGTGTGCACCAGAAACGCTACCTACTGCATAAACCCCCATGGTAACGGCAAGCCCCCAACCGATTGTTACAACAATCCAGCCTGCTCCTTCTGCGATGGAATTTTTCAAGTTCACGCCACCTACAACACCAGCACCAAAAATAATCAAAATCATTGTACCAATTAATTCCGCTAAAAATTCGGACATGTTTAAATCCCCCTTAGATTTAAAATCATACTATAAATCCAACAAGTCCGTGCACGGAAAGTGATAGATATATAGAAAAGACCCACACTGCAAACAACATACTTTTCCTGAGGAAAGTATCATTTGTAGTGTGGGTCTCCCAGATCTCCATCACATTCTTTAACTTGTTAATACAAGATTAAATCATAGTGAAAGCGGTGTCAATAACTTTTTTGAAAAAAGTTTGTAAAAAAATGTTCGGACTTGGTTTTAGATCACCTTATCTATTGTACTTTCTAATTTCCTATAAAAACTTTCAATTCTAAGAAGATTACTTTCATACCAGATCCCTTTACTTTTATAAAACTTTCTAATACTTTCTAAAAACCAGCAAATACTTTCAAACACGACTCCAAAATTCCATGAAAAAACCACAGTTCTAAAGACTGTGGTAGTTCAAACCGAATAATTCAAAGATCCCACAAACTGGAGTTAGACGTTGTAACTGCCTTTGCTCCCCCGTCCATAGCATTTTCCACGTCTTCCTCTGTTCGAATTAATCCCCCAGCAATGACTGGAAGATTGGTTGATTCGTTTACTTCTCGAATTATTTTTGGGATCAGTCCTGGCAACACTTCTATGTAGTCTGGTTTAACATTATTAATGATCTTTAAATTATGTTCCAATGCATGACTATCTAGTACAAATAGTCTTTGAATCGCTAATAGATTATGCTTTTTTGCTAGCCCAATTACATTACCTCTAGTTGAAATGATTCCGTCCACTTTTACATCTCTAATCAAAAATTCAATCCCGTATTCATCTGCTTTTAGTCCTTGGATTAAGTCTGCATGAATCAGTACTTTTTTGTTCTCTCTTTTTGCATATCGTACTAGATTCGGAATCTGTGAAAGTCTCGATTCTAAAAATACCATGTACTTTTGTTTTTTACTTTTTAATACCTTTTCAAAATCCTTTGCATGCTTGATTGCTGGTAGCACTCCTGATAATTCTTCCACCAACCCGTTCACCCCATCTTTTCTCTTATTTTTCTCTGTATATTAGTATCATCTTAACAAAAAGTGGACAACGTTACTATATGCGCATAAACACTAGATATTACAACATCAAGCATCCTTGTTATACTTATACTTAGATTAAGACTATGAGGTGATAAAAGTGAAATATAGAAAAATCGGAAAAACCGGCTTAGAGTCCTCTGTTATTGGAGTAGGAACATGGCAATTTGGAGGAGAGTGGGGAAAGAATTTTACTCAATCGGAAGTGGATGCCATCTTAGACACGGCACAAGAACAAGGAATTAACCTAATTGACACAGCAGAATGCTATGGGGATCACTTGTCTGAATCTTTCATTGGAGATTATTTAACTAGAAGGAATAGAGAGGATTGGATTGTTGCAACGAAATTCGGCCATCACTTCATTGAAAACTTTGAAAGAACGAGGCATTGGAAGCCAGATGAAGTGCTGAAGCAATTAGACCATTCATTAAAGTCTCTCCAAACCGACTACATAGATCTTTACCAAGCCCATTCCTGTTCTGATGAAGAATTTGATAATGATGATCTATGGACGATGCTAGACAAACAGGTTCAAGCAGGAAAAATTCGTCACTTAGGCATTTCGTTACGTACAAACGATGACACCTTCCAGACGAAGGCTGCTTCCGACATACATGCTGAAGCTATTCAAGTCGTTTATAATCGCTTAGACCGCAAACCAGAAGACACCGTCTTTCCACTTAGTGAAGAGCAGAACTTAGGCGTATTAGCAAGAGTTCCATTAGCTAGTGGCTATCTTAGTGGAAAATACAAGCCTGGTGTTACCTTTAAAAAAGATGATGTTCGCTCTAGACATAATCAGCAAGAAACTGAAAAATTGCTACGTCTCGTGCAAGAAATCGAACAGCACGAAGTGCCAAAAGATGTACCAATGTCTGCTTGGGCACTTGCATGGTGCTTAAAACATCCAGCAGTAAGTGTAGTCATTCCTGGATGTAAGACACCAGAGCAAGTGATATCAAACGCATCCGCCGCAGACCTTGACATGGTTTCAAGCGACCATCCTCATCATGTAAACAGGTAGAACGAATTCCGTTCTACCTGTTTTTTTGTATCTACAGTATGAAATCTCCTTTTTACATCAAACTAAACAAAAAGGGGGTCACGGCGTATGGATTCAGAAAAGCAAAATCACGAATCAACAATTTGTCCGGAATGTAACGGGAGAGGCTTCCATACCTTCTATACCGATTTATTTACGGCTACGCACCCTTGTTCAAGTTGTACCGATACCGATGCATTTCATTTAAGCGATGATTCAACTAGTGTGTAACTCTTTTTCTGCCGGCAATCCCTTGTTGTATCGATAAGTTGTCCAATAAGGGATTATAAACAGCCCTATAAGGATATAGAATAGAATTTCAATATGGTATTGATCGACAATGAACCCACCAAGAAGCGGTCCAATCATATGTCCTGCTGTAGATACACTATTGATAAACCCTTGGTAAAATCCCGTTCTCCCTTTTGGAGCAAGCTGATTTGCCAGTGTTGGGATTGCTGGCCAGACAAGCATTTCTCCAATCGTTAATATCACCATAGCTACCGCAAACATCGTAAACGATTGAGCATATAACACAACAATAAATGATAAAATAAAAATCGTATTTCCAATATAAATATGCTTTCTAGGATCTTCTATCTTTTTCGTTACTATTTTCAATATAGGTTGACTAGCTACAATTAGGAATCCATTTATCGTCCACAGTAGACTGTACTGGTTAATTGGAATCCCTAAATCCTGTGTATAAGATGCAATCGTTGTTTGCCACTGAACGTAGCCAATCCAGCACATGAAAAAACCTACACTAAGAATGAGTAACGCCCGAAAAGCAGTCTTGTCTTTTATTTTCGTATTCAAAGCCTTTACACCTGCATAACCAGTATGAGTGTTGGTATCCATATTTTTGTAAGTGAGAAACACATATATAAAGAACAAAATATAAATCGCAGCATTAGCAATAAAAATATAGCCAAACGAGAAAGCTGCCACGAAACCACCGATGGAAGCGCCAAGAGCTACCCCTAGATTTTGGGCCACATAAATAGAATTGAACGCACGGCGTCCACCTTCTGGCCATACAGAACCTGCCATGGCAAACATAGCTGGTCTCGTTATTCCAGAACCAAATCCCATTACAATCAATAAAAGTGTATATGCTGTTATCGTATGAAAAAATGCCAGTAAGGTAGCTGCGACAACCGCAATCGATGAACCTGTTAAAATGGTTTTATACCCACCCCATCGATCAAAAAGACTACCCCCGATAAGGTTCCCTACTATTGCAAAGCCTTGATTTAACATTAAAATAACCCCAGCAAATGCGAGTGATTCTCCAAGTTCATTATGCATATAAATCGTATTCAGTGGCCAAATAAAAGAAGCCCCTGTTACGTTAATTGCCATCCCGATGATTAATAACCATATGTTACGTGGCATGTGATCACTCACCTTTTCTGTATCAGTCCAAAGGAAGATTTTAATACAAAACAGGTGGAAACACAACTAACAAAAGCGGAAGCGCCCGGTTAGCAACGTACGGACTGGACTGAACCGTCGGAGATAAAGGAAACATGCCCCTTCAAAGGGGTATGCCAACGTTGGGCGCAAAGCCCGGGTTTAGTTGGCCTTCCTTCCTCGCGAATCGATGTTGACTTATCGGACAGAGGTGAGGGAAGTCTCGCTAGTTGCTGGGCGCTGGAGCTGGACGAAGCTATTGCTGCATGATATCTTCATTGTGCCATTATTCTTAATTTATTGGCTAAGCGACGAAGAATGAAACATAACTTCAGCTATTTTCGTATTACATAATATAAAAAGTCCCACGAGGAGGAATTATGATGATAGTAATAACAGGCGAACAAGTACCGGGGTATTCCGTAAAAGAAATAAAAGGCCCTGCCTTTGGGTTAACCGTAAGGGCACGTGGCCTTGGAAAAGATATTACGGCAGCTTTTAAAGGACTCGTTGGGGGTGAGGTACGACAGTATGTTGAAATGCTAGAAGATGCTCGAAAAGAAGCAATGGATCGCATGATTGAAAATGCTCAGCAAATGGGAGCAGACGCCATTATTATGTTCCGCTTTGACTCTGGCAGTATCAGTCAAAACATGAGTGAAATTGTCGCTTACGGAACAGCGGTGACGTTGGAGAAGACGGATGTATGATGAAGTTTGTGATCGGTTACTTAATCTTTCAAATTGTTTTATTTCTCGTCTTATTAATCATCAGTAATCGTACAGATAAACGAAATCGTGGCAAATTTGTCCATATTAACAAAGTACCACCTGGATTTGAAAAAACCTCAGAATCTTTTATTGATACGAAAAGCAAAGTCCCAGTATATGTTTATTTCCACCCCGAAACCGGTAAAAGACTGTACGTGATCGAATAATGTGTAGGAGTATCTTAGATTACTCCTTTTTTCATTATGTAACTTACATGTATTGGACATAATGAGACAATGGAATCCATGTGATAGGAGTTTTAATGATGCATGAATTTAATGAAGTATTTATCCAAATTTTAATCCTACTTGCCATCTCTATTTTTGTAATCGGAGTAGCCAAAAAACTCAACCAGCCTTATACGATTGCACTCGTTCTCGTGGGGCTCATATTCGGTTTGATTCAAGGGCCGATCCCTCTACTAGAAGAAGCAGAACATTTTATTACCCAATCAAACATCTTTCAAGCTATCATCATTTCTTTATTCCTCCCCATATTATTAGGCGATGCAACCTTGAAATTACCGTTCCATCACATTGTCGAGCGGAAAAAGGCGGTAATGAGCACAGCGCTGATTGGAACATTACTTTCCTTTTTACTAATCGGGTTCTCTACATACTATTTGCTTGACTTGCCCATTACCGTCGCCTTTACATTTGCAGCGCTTATGAGTGCGACCGATCCAATTAGCGTTCTGTCTATCTTTAAATCTGCTGGGGTTTCGCAAAAAATATCGACCATTATGGAAGGGGAGTCTCTATTTAACGATGGAATTGCCGTCGTGCTTTTCAAAATCTCGTCCATTTTCCTGTTGACCTATATCGAAATGGGATGGGAAGGATTTGCAAGTGGAGTCTTTTTATTTTTCAAATTTGCTATAGGTGGTGCTTTAGTCGGGGTAATCCTTGGCTTTATCGCGTCTCAAATCATTCGTTTCTATGACGATTATCCATTTGAGATTGCCGTCTCCGCGTTATTGTTTTTCGGGAGCTATTTCATTGCAGAGCATATTGAAGTATCTGGGGTAATTGCCGTTGTTGCAGGAGGATTCGTCTTTAGTGATTATGGAGCAAAAATCGGAATGTCTAAGCAAACTCACACCAATATTAACACGTTTTGGGATGTCATTACGCTCATTGCCAATTCAATTATCTTCTTACTAATTGGGTTAGAAATCCGAAATATTGACTTCACTGGAAAGTGGTCCATTATCCTAGTTGGCATCCTACTAGTTATAATCGCAAGAACCATAGCTTTATACGGCAGTACCGCTTTATTAAAGGACATCACTCGAAAAGAGCGACTACTTTTGAATTGGGGTGGTCTCAAAGGAAGCTTGTCCATCGCCTTAGCATTAAGCCTACCTAGCAGCTTTGAAGGAAGGGAAACCGTATTATTACTTACTTTCTCTGTCGTGCTATTTTCCTTATTTGTGCAGGGTCTTACGATTCAGCCGCTGATTAAGCTGTTGGGGTTGTCGAAAAAATAATATAAAAGCCTAGCACATTGTCACACAGTGCTAGGCTACATATCTACAATCTATTCAATTCTTCTTTCTCTTCCTCCGAAAACACTCTAGACCGTGTCAGGAACCGTTTTCCCTCTGGTCCTTCGAGCGAAAACATCCCGCCCCTTCCATCGACAACATCAATGATTAGTTGGGTATGCTTCCAGTATTCATACTGATCCTTAGACATATAAAATGGTGTATCGCCAATGTGCCCTAGCAAAACGTCCGATTGACCCACCTTAAACTCATCTCTAGGAAAACACATTGGAGAGCTTCCGTCACAGCAGCCTCCAGATTGATGGAAAAGGAGAGGACCGTGTCGCTCCTTTAATGTTCCGATTAATTCCACCGTGGGATCTGTTGCAATGACTTTCTCTACCACTTTTACCTCCTCCTTCAGATCAAGGTTAAAATAATCCCGTTGCCTCTGTGCTGTAGCTAACGAGCAAGTTTTTTGTTTGTTGGTAATGATCCAGCATCATTTTATGGTTTTCTCTTCCAATACCGGATTTTTTATAGCCACCGAATGCGGCATGAGCTGGATAAGCATGATAGCAATTCGTCCATACTCTTCCCGCTTCGATTGCACGTCCAAAGCGGTATGCAGTATGCACGTTACGGGACCAGACTCCAGCTCCTAACCCATACAACGTATCATTGGCAATCTTTAAAGCTTCTTCATCATCTTTAAAGGTAGCTACAGATAAGACAGGTCCGAAAATTTCCTCTTGGAAGATTCTCATCTCGTTATTCCCTTTAAAAACAGTTGGTTTTACATAATACCCACTAGCAAGATCACCATCTAATTGGTTCACTTCCCCACCAATTAGCACTTCCGCTCCTTCTTGCTTTCCAATAGCTAAGTAAGACTTGATTTTTTCCAGTTGTTCTTGTGAGGCTTGAGCACCCATCATCGTTTCCGTATCTAGTGGATGACCAATTTTGATGGATTCAATTCTCTGTAAAGCACGCTCCATGAACTTATCGTAAATGGATTCATGGATTAATGCCCTAGATGGACATGTACATACTTCCCCTTGATTCAGAGCAAACATAACAAGTCCTTCAATCGCCTTATCTAAGAAGCCATCATCTTCATCCATGACATCTTTAAAGAAGATATTCGGTGATTTCCCTCCTAATTCAAGCGTTACCGGAATAATGTTTTCTGACGCATATTGCATAATCAAACGACCAGTCGTCGTTTCACCTGTAAAAGCGATCTTCGCAATGCGATTACTTGAAGCCAATGGCTTTCCAGTTTCCAAGCCAAATCCGTTTACAATATTTAAAACACCCTTTGGCAGTAAATCGTGAATCAATTCCATCAAGACGTGGATGGATGCCGGAGTTTGTTCAGCAGGCTTTAATACAACGGCATTACCAGCAGCCAAAGCCGGAGCAAGTTTCCAAGTTGCCATTAGAATAGGGAAGTTCCATGGAATAATCTGTCCTACAACCCCTAGTGGTTCGTGGAAATGATAAGCAACCGTGTCCTCATCTATTTGGCTGATGCTACCTTCTTGTGCCCGAATCGTTCCTGCAAAGTAGCGGAAGTGATCAATGGCTAACGGAATATCAGCCGCTAACGTTTCCCGAACCGCTTTTCCGTTATCCCATGTTTCAGCGACTGCTAGCATTTCCAAATTTTCTTCCATACGATCAGCAATTTTGTTTAAGATGTTTGCCCGTTCCGCAGGAGATGTTTTTCCCCATCCTTCTTTAGCTGCATGTGCTGCATCTAACGCTAACTCCACGTCCTCTGCAGACGATCTAGCAATCTGACAAAATACTTTTCCATCTACTGGACTAACATTATCGAAGTATTGACCTTTTACCGGTGGTCTCCATTCTCCCCCTATAAAGTTGTCGTAGCGTTCCTTGAAATCAACCTTTGCTCCTGGACTGTTCGGTACTGCATACTTCATTACACATTCCTCCCACTAAATTGTAATCGCTTACATTTATAGGTGTAAAAACTAAGGTGAAAGAACCTACTATTAATATAGTAACGCACCGTTCCAAATATTACTAGATTTCATTCAGAATTAAGGATAAAAGAGTCATGCAGATCCCACCCGTCCCTTTGATAAAAAAACACAGAAGGTCTAATTATAGACTAACTTGTTAAGTGGACATTGATTCCGCTATTTGAAGCAAAGCAGCGTTTTATATTGTTCAAGGACACCTGTTCCGCTATTCATCCTAAATCAAACTTATAACCTGCACATACCACTAAATGGAATTTCAGACAATAAGGTACTGTATGTCCGCCAAAATAGTCGACCAATCAGCACTCTTTTGTCATCTCACTACCGAGTGCAACTTCAGTATAACAACCAACATTTAGCCATTCAAAAAGGCTTAGATAAGGTTTATATCCAAGCCTTTTTTACATTTAATCAATTCCAAAATTTACGATACGAAACAGTATGTTAATCTTCACAGGAAGTGAACTATTCGCCCTTTTCCCCTACACCAACTCATGCTTAAACGCATAAATCGCAGCTTGCGTTCTATCCTGGACTTCTAATTTACTTAAAATATTACTTACGTGGACTTTCGTTGTTTTTAACGCAATAAATAAATCATCGGCAATCTCTTGATTAGATTTACCTTCCGCGATTAATAAAAGAATTTCCATTTCTCTTGCGGTTAAAGATTCATGGGGAGAGGGAGAATTTTTCTGTCTGAGCTTAGACATCACCTTGGAAGTAACCTCTGGTTCAAACACAGATTCTCCTTGATGGGTCTGACGAATAGCTTTTGCGATTTCACTAGCCTTCGAAGTCTTTAAAATGTAGCTCGTCGCTCCCGCTTCTAGAGCAGGATACACTTTATCATCATCAATAAAGCTCGTTACGACAATAATCTTCGCTTCTGGCCATTCCTCCATAATTTTCTTCGTCGCTGTAATCCCGTCCATTTCATCCATAACGAGATCCATCAAAATAACATCAGGACGAAGCTCTAATGCCAGCTCCACTCCTTTTTTCCCGTTGTCCGCTTCTGCAATGACTTCAATATCTGGTTGTACAGACAAATAGGAGCTCACTCCGATTCGCACCATTTCATGATCATCTACAAACAGAACTCTAATCATTCTCATCACCTTCTGTACCAATTATCGGAACTCGAACCTCTAAGCGTGTTCCTTGATTTGGAATACTCACCACTCGTAAGGTAGCTCCTACCTCAGCCGCTCTTTCTTTCATATTTTGTAAGCCATAGGAACCGGACTGACTCTCTTCTAAATCAAAGCCAATGCCATCATCCATGACACGTAAAATGACAAATCCATCTCTTTCATTCAGCCAAATATCTAACGACCTGGCTTTGGAATGACGTAACGTATTGGAAACTGATTCCTGAAAAATTCGAAATAAGTGATCCTCCACACCTTTACTTAGTGGAACAGGCTCCATCTTCCAGGTCACTTCGATTGGAACCTTTTGCTTGAGTTCCTCTAACAGCTGTTTCATTCCATCCGTTAAGGATTTATCCTTCAATGCTACTGGTCGCAAGTGAAGAAGTAATGCTCTCATTTCTAGTTGGGACTGCTGAATCATCATCTCTACTTGCTGAAGCTGCTTCGCCGTTAAGTCGTCCCAATTTACATTCCCTTCTGTAATAGCGGATACCATCATCGACGCGGCAAACAACTCTTGGCTCACCGAATCATGCAGTTCCCTCGCTAAACGGTTTCTTTCTTCCGATATAACTTCTTCCATTTTCTTTTCTTGATCTTCCACACGTTCATCTACTAGCTTTTGTGAGATTTTCGTTTGCTCCATTAAGTAGCGTTGAGTGGCGGATAGCTTTTCTGCGACTTGTTTCATTTCACAAAGGACAATTGGAAACTCTTCCTCTTTAAAAGTCCCCTTCTGTAATTGCTCTAAACCAGATTCTAGCTCTTTGAATCGTTGCTTCCAATACCAACCATTCCAAGCTCCAATTACACTCCCAAGAAAAAGAGCACCTATTAAGATGTCCAACACAATCGGAAGCTCAAAAACTCGCATATTCCAAAGAGCCTGCCAATTATCTAATGGAAAAGCCACGAAAAACAAAGCAAAAGACATCGCGATAACGAGCAGAGAAGCAAGGATCCCCGAACCAATTGATCGTTTAAAAATACTCATACTCGTTTCACCTCGATTTTCCCTATTATCGTAGAGGTGAAAATTTTGACCTTTTGATTGGATTCGTCAAATTGCTCTGTTTTGAAATGGACCACTTTGTTCCACATGTTTTGCTCAGCATAATTAAAAATACGTAAAGATCCAAACAACACCGAATGCTGAACGGAAACTTCGACATCATAAGGAACGAGAATTTGCACTGTTCCTGCAATATTTCGGATGGAAATAACAGGAGGATCCTTCGGAATCATCGTATAGCTTAAGTCAATTACCGTGTCTCCAATACCAGATTGGATGTTTACATCCGTCCATTCATAAGCAGAGTTTGTTGTATGCTGTGAACCAAACCATTTGTTTGTGAAAAGAGTCTGAATCCGCTGAATCGTATCATCCTGATTGATCACTTGGTCGAACTCTGGTCGAAAATGGTATGGTTCTTGTCTAGACTTATAAAGTTTATATAAAAAGTAGGTAAGGATGGATAGTGCGAGAAATTTAAAAGCTAGTGTATCCATTATGGTAATAAGGATTAATAGAACGGCACTCCAAAATAAAACCTTTCCCCACATTTTTTCAAAGTTTTTCTTTCCAAGGTAAATCCCAAAAGTGAGTACCCCAACTAAAATGAGTAGTCCTGGTCCATATAGAACAAATTCAAATACAAATATCACTGCAGTTAGGATTAATAATATATCTACAACATTAAAACTTTTTTTCTGTCTCATATGGCTCTCCTTTTCTCTATAGCTTGAAAATAGAGAAGATTAATACGAAAGAGAAGACGTGCTAGACACGCCTCTCTTCCTAGATTACCACGAATAGATTAAGTAGTAGTATATTTATTTTTTTCAAGCTCGGCTAATCTTGCATCTAACGTATGCATCCGGTAGTCGGACTTTACTTTTTCTTCTAATCGTTCAATATAATTTTCTAAATCAGAAAACTTTGAAATGCTTTTGGAAGCAAGATCTGATTGAAGCACTCGATTCATCCCTTGATGAGCTTTCGCCACATTTTCTCTTCCTTTTAGTTCTAGTCTCTTCACATAAAGCTCTTTAATTTTGTATTTCATTTGTTCGTATTTACTTTCTAGCATCTCTAGTTCTTTTATAGATTGGTCTCTTAGAGCGGATAGCTTGTCCACTCTTTCTTGATACAATTCCTTTTCTTGCTCTGCATGCTCTTGAAGCTCTACTTCGCCTGCCTCTGCAGCTAGTTCCGCTTGACGAGTTCTTTTTTCAAGCATCACTTTTGCATGATTGTATTCTTTCGAGAATTCTTGTTTGACTAAGTACTGTTTTTCAACTAATGCGCGAATCTTCTTCGCTTGCTGCTCGCATTGCCTTACATATTCATTTAATTGAATCATTGGATTTTTCTCTTCTTTCTGGTCAAGCATTTCATGGAAGTCTGCTACCACCGTATCTTTCAAACGTGTAAATAGGTTAGACATTTTCATTCTCCTTTAAAGTAATTTTGTTAAAGAGGATGTTCAAAAAGTCCGGTAAAGGAAACTTGGCGAAACCAAGCCGAATGGCGCAGGTTAAGCCTTAGTTGAACTTATACTATCATCCAAAAAACTATATATATGATAGTGTAAAAATCGCTTTGAACTTCTGCGTTGGCTTGCTTCTCAAAAACCGCCTTGAATTTCTGTGCGCTATTTATCCTCCTTTTTGAACACGCATTTAAAATAAAATCTCGTCTTTCGTGAACAATTTTTCTTCTTTATCCTTCTTCCATTTTTTATAGGTGTAGTACAGAACAACAAAGGCAACTACGCCTATGAAAGCTGGAATGTTTGCTAGGGATAAGGATATACCTATCAAGATGACAAATCCCCAGAGGATTTTTTCTGTAACTGAGTTAGCAAGGACAAACTTTTTAATCGAGTAATAGGATACGACTAAGCTAACAGCTAGTAGAATCATCGGTCCTATGTTTGAGACGATCAAAACGGCTGCCGCGATTGCTAGTAAAGCGAGTAAGAATGTTTTCATATGCTTGTTCTCTCCTTTCATGTCTCTATCATAAATAGAATCCATGCTAGATATAACGACCTTGCGTTATAATTTCAACTAAGTCTTTGGTCTTATATGTGCTAAATCTTCAAGTTTCTTCTATAATATATAGATAGAAATGTGTTTTGCCTTCTCAACGCGGGTCATATGAATTAACAAAATATTTAAAAAATGTTAGAATGACAATATGTCTATTTTACAGGCTATTTATTTACCTTATTGTCATTCATTTCCTTATACCGTAAAGAAAAAGATAGTTATGAGGGAAAAAATCGTTTCAAAACGCTTAGAAAGGACGTGGCTATAATCGAAACGAAAACAACACAACCAACACCAAGTAACACCCTCCATAGAGATATGGATCATCTTCGAGAGCTATTAGATAACGTTTTGTTCCATGAGGGTGGAGAGGTACTGCTAGAAAAAGTTAAGAAAATCCGCACATTATCTCAAACACTTAGAGAAACAAAAGACCAGAAAGCTTATGAGCAAATTAAAGAGGAGTTGGCATCGTTAGAACCATCGCTTCGCAAAAATGTAATCCGTGCCTTCTCTGTCTATTTACATCTAGTCAATATTGCGGAGCAAAATTACCGTAGTCGTAGACGTAGAGAGTATCAATCCCAGGATACGGATATTATTCAGCCTGGTTCCCTAGAGGATGGTGTAGCCAAACTTGTAAAGAACAACATTTCACCAGAAATCATTTCCGACATGCTTCAAACCTTATCACTAGAACTTATTATTACAGCTCACCCAACGGAGTCTACAAGAAGAACCATCCTACAAATTCATCAACGGATTGCAGGCTTGTTAAAAGGGTTAGATTACGTCTTTACTCGTCATGAGAAAAAGACAATTGAAGAAACAATTTCAAATGAAATTACGATTTTATGGCAAACAACCGAAATACGAGAGCGAAAACCATCCGTTATGAATGAAGTAGAAAATGGTCTATACTATTTTGACCATGTGTTATTTGATGTCCTTCCACGTATTCATCAGGATTTAGAGGACTTAATGAACGATCATTTTGAAGGAAAATATGAGGTACCTTCCTTTTTACGTTTTGGTTCTTGGATCGGCGGGGACCGTGATGGAAACCCGAATGTTAAAGCAACCACAACGCGGGAAACCCTTGAAACTCATCGTGAGCTGGTGTTGAAAAAATATCGTCAATCCTTAGAATCTTTACGTGAGCTTCTCAGTCATTCTGCAAAAGTGGTTCAAGTAAGTGATGCGATTCAAGAAGCAGTCGAAGCGGAAAAAGACTTAATCAAGGATGACCCTTGGCCAAGTGAAGATGAGATTTATCGAGTAAAGCTTTCGATTATGCTGAAAAAGCTTGAGCTTGTAAAAGAAAACAAAACAGGCGGTTATGAGACTGCCCAGCAATTATTAGAAGATTTAAGCCAAATCAAAGATAGTATTGCTTTGCACCATCCGACTAGTAATCCTATCAAACTGTTGCGTAAAATCATCCGACAAGTAGAATTGTTTGGATTCCACTTGGCTTCCCTCGACATTCGGAACCACAGTGGGGAGCATGAGTCCGCAGTAGCAGAAGTATTAAAGGCTGTGAACATTTCACCGAACTATAAAGAGCTTCCTGAGGAAGAAAAAGTACAAGTATTGTGCTCTGTGTTAGAGGACCCTCGTCCGATGATCTCGATATACGACACGTACACATCAGAAACACAAGAAATTATCGATACGTTCCGAATGATCAAGCAAGCACATAACACATTTGGGGAACGTGCGATTGAAGTTTACCTTATTAGTATGACGCAATCGGTTAGTGACTTACTCGAAGTTCTAGTACTTGCAAAAGAAGCTGGACTTTATCGTGTTTATCCGAACGGAAGAATCATTAGTAAGCTGCATATTGCACCATTATTAGAAACAATCGATGACTTAAAAAATGGTCCTGGAATGATCAAGCAATTGTTTGATATTCCACTCTATCGAAAACACCTTACAGCTAGAAAAGATCTCCAAGAAATTATGCTTGGGTATTCCGATAGTAGTAAAGATGGTGGGACCTTGACCGCAAACTGGGAGCTGTACAAAGCACAGCAAGAAATTCACGACATTGCATCTGAATATGGAGTGAAGCTTAAGTATTTCCACGGTCGTGGTGGATCATTAGGTCGTGGTGGTGGACCACTAAACGCAAGTCTTTTATCCCAACCACCTGTTACACTTGGAGATGGTGTCAAAATTACGGAGCAAGGAGAAGTGCTTTCTTCTCGTTACTTGTTATCCGACATAGCCTATCGAAGTTTAGAGCAAGCAACAACTACGATGATGACTGCGATCTCTGGCATCACAAGTCATCCGGAGCAGCATTTAATGCCTACACCAGAAGCGGTACAAGCGATGAGTGAAATCTCTGATTTCGCTTTAGCAAAATATCAAGATCTTATCTTTAAGGATAAAGACTTCTTGACGTACTTTAGAGAGGCTACTCCACTTAATGAGCTTGGGGATTTAAACATTGGATCTCGTCCAATGAGCCGTAAAGGAAGTAGTCGTTTTGAAGACTTACGTGCCATTCCATGGGTATTTGCTTGGACACAAAGCCGTCAGCTGTTACCTGGCTGGTATGCGGCTGGAACAGGGTTACAGAAGTTTGTAGATAAAACTGGGGACTGGACACTGCTAAGAAATATGTATCGTTCTTGGCCGTTCTTTAAAGCAACAATCAACAATTTACAAATGGCCCTTACAAAAGCTGATCTTACTACAGGTAGAGAATACTCAAAAATGGTCAATGACCAAACCATCGAGAAACGTATCTTTGGAGAGATTGAAAAAGAATACGAACTCACAAAAGAGGTTGTCCTTCAAATTACAGGCCAATCAGAGTTACTAGATCATACGCCAAACATTAAGGAATCGGTTCGTCTACGAAATCCATTTGTGGACCCACTAAACCTATTCCAAGTGGAGTTAATTTCCGAATTACGTAAAGAAAATAAACATAACCAATCAGCAGATGATTTACTGACTGAAGTACTGTTAACCATTAACGGAATTGCAGCAGGTCTACGAAATACAGGCTGATTCCGTTACAAGAGGTTTGAACAAAAGTATTTTAAACATAAAATCCGAAATACGGTTCGAATTCTATCATTAGAATTCGAATCAGTTCGGATTTTTCTTTTTGGTTTCTTTTGTACATTTTATTGCTGATAATATATAGACTGCGTCATAACGAAATACTAAAAGGTGCTATAAACTATCGGTTTTGTGACTGCTCGGTGTGTGTACGATACTGATTTCCGTTGCGGGTAATCGCTTTCCGCGGGCACGGCCTCAGCCTCCTCAAAAAGCAAAGTTCGCTTTTCTGCGGGGTCTTCAACTCGTGCTGTTCCCGCCGGAGTCGATTACCCTCCACTCCATTCAACATACTATATGCGGTAGACAATTATTTAATGGTCCTGCAAGAAGGTTATAGCCGACAGGACAACTGTCCACTGTAACTTTCCACCTTGTTATAACATTGTATAGGGCATCTGTTCCTTTATTCAAGTTTAAGGAACACTTGTCTTTGTGTTTCTGTAATTATAAAGGATTGAATATCAGCGCCCTATCAAACTGTCACCTTTATAAAAATAGCGACTGAATGATCACAATCAACTTGTTTTATTCTAGCAATGCTCTGCATTAATATCAGAAAACCATACCTGAGCGTAGGTAGAATACGGAGACTCCTCGAAAATAAAAATCCATTTTCTTCGTGCGATGTATTGCTACCGAAGTCTTCCTTGTCTGCGGGAAAGCACGAGGTGAAGACCCCGAAAGATGCACCTGCGTCTTCTAGTAACGCTTTGAAGTAAGCTTCCTCGGTGCAAGGCAGCAAAGATGATTATTCGATGTAGCAGCCTGGCTGAGTCCGTGCCTGCGGAAAGCGGAGTATTCTGCCGAAGCGCGGCATCAAGTTTCACTTTATTATTTTATTTTCTCAATAAATTTTTAATTAACGTTACGTCGCAATTTATATCAAATACGAAGAAGATTCGTAACCGTTCGATCTTTAGAGAAGAGTGAGATTTCCCCGCCTCTTGTTTTCGTCACTGAGTAAGCAGACTTCCCTTCCCCACACCTTCCCTTTCACTTTCATTCACCAACATGAAATATTTTGAATGATTTTGATAGAAAATGATTGATTTTTGAAAACGCTTCAGTTAAGATAAATATCAAATAAAGTGTTTCACTTTTGAAAACGCTTCAGAAAGGACGGTGTTTTAACGTGCTTACAGAGGAAAGACAACGAATAATTCTCGATTTACTAAAGCAGAAAGAAGTAGTCCGCATTCAAGATTTAGTAGAGGAGCTACATTCTTCTGAATCGACCATTCGACGTGACTTAAGCTTTCTGGAAGAACAGAAACAGCTAAAGAGAGTACACGGTGGAGCAGCTCTTCTCCATCAAAAAGGCGAAGAGTTAGATATGGATGCCAAATCTACACGAAACCAATCTGAGAAGCAAATGATTGCAGCACATGCAGCTCAACTTGTAAAAGATGGGGATTGTATCTTTTTAGACGCTGGAACGACGACCTATCTAATGATTCCTTTTCTACAGGCGAAAAACATCACAGTCGTCACGAACGGCCTTTCCCACTTGGAAGCATTAGCGGAGAAACAATTGGATTGTTACCTTACAGGTGGCTTTATTAAGTGGAAAACAAAGGCTTTAATCGGGAGAAGAGCTTCCGATAGTTTAAAGGAGTACCGGTTTGATAAGAGTTTTATTGGAGTGAATGGCGTTCATCCAGAGTACGGGTTCACAACACCAGACCCAGAAGAAGCCAACATTAAGAAACTGGCTACTCATCTTGCACAGCAAGTTTATGTGTTGTGTGATCATTCAAAGTTCCATGAAGTTACCTTTTCCAAAATTACTGATCTACATGCAGCTACGATTATTACGAATGAATCAGAAGAAGATATTTTGGGAGACTATCAGCAAAAGACAAATGTGATAACTGTGTCAAATTAGGAGGGATTGTATGAAAATCACTGATTTGTTAAGAGCGGACACGATTAATCTAAATTTAACCGGACAGACCAAATCTGCTGTTATCGATGAGCTTGTCGATACGTTGGACCAAGCCGGACGACTACACGATAAAGCGACATATAAAGAAGCAATATTAAAGAGAGAAGCACAAACAACAACTGGCCTCGGAGACGGTATCGCCATCCCACACGCCAAAACAGATGCCGTTAAAGTTCCTGCCATTGCCTTCGGCCGCTCAAAAGATGGCATTGACTATGAATCCCTTGATGGGAAACCAACGAACCTCTTTTTCATGATTGCAGCAACAGAAGGGGCGAACAACGACCACTTAGAAACGTTAGCTCGTCTATCTGTTATGCTCATGGATGATGCGTTTCGGCAAAAACTTTTAGAAGTAACTTCTAATGAAGAGGTTTTGGAGCTTATTAATCAAAAGGAACAAGAAAAAGAATCAGAAGATAACGGAAATGCAAAGAATGTGACTAACAAAAAAATCTTAGCTGTTACGGCATGCCCAACAGGAATTGCACACACGTATATGGCTGCCGATGCGTTAAAAGCAAAAGCAAAAGAGCTCGGCGTTGACATTAAAGTAGAAACTCGTGGATCGGGTGGAGCTAAAAACGTGCTAACACCTGAAGAAATTGCAAGTGCAGATGCGATTATTGTCGCTGCAGATACAAAAGTTGAAATGAATCGATTTAGCGGAAAGCCAGTCGTTGAAGTTCCTGTAGCGGACGGTATCCGCAAGCCTCAAGATTTGATTGAAAAAGCATTAAGCGGAAATGTTGCAGCTTATCAAGGAAGTGGGAATACTTCCGCTTCAGAAGATAAAAAATCCGGACAAAATGCTTTCTACAAACACTTAATGAACGGTGTTTCTCATATGTTACCATTCGTTGTTGGTGGTGGGATTCTTATTGCATTAGGATTCATGTTTGGTATTACTTCCCACGTACCGGGTGACGAAGACTATAACCGTTTTGCGGAAGCACTAAACACCATCGGTGGAGGAAATGCCTTCGGTCTAATGGTTCCTGTATTAGCTGGTTTTATTGCCATGAGTATAGCGGATAGGCCAGGTCTCGCACCAGGTATGGTTGGCGGATTTATGGCAGCACATGGTGGTTCAGGATTTTTAGGTGGACTTATTGCCGGTTTCTTAGCTGGTTATGTTGTAATAGGATTGAAAAAGGCTTTGGCCAACTTCCCCGCTTCCTTGGAAGGGATAAAAACCATCCTTTTATACCCATTACTAAGTATTTTTATAACAGGTATGGTCATGTTCTTTGTTATCGACAAACCAGTGAGTCTCTTTAACACGGCACTTGGTGAATGGTTAACAAGTATGGGCACCGCAAATGCTGTTATATTAGGTATTATTTTGGGAGGTATGATGGCAATCGATATGGGTGGTCCTATTAACAAGGCGGCCTATACATTCGGTATTGCAATGATTGCAGATGGAATATTAACTCCACATGCTGCCATTATGGCTGGTGGTATGGTTCCGCCATTAGGTATTGCCTTGGCTATCTTCCTTTTCCGTAGAAAGTTTACTAGGGAAGAAAGAGGTGCAGGAGTAACGAACGTAATTATGGGAGCATCCTTTATTACGGAAGGAGCAATCCCATTTGCTGCAGCAGACCCAGCGCGTGTTATTCCATCCGTTGTAGCAGGTTCAGCAGTAGCTGGTGGATTATCTATGCTTTTCGATATCGGGCTTCCTGCTCCTCACGGTGGAGTATTCGTTTTCCCTCTTATAGAAGGAAATCCTTTCATGTATTTACTAGCCATTTTAATTGGGACTGTCGTTACGGCTTTACTATTAGGGATTTTAAAGAAAAATGTAGCGGAATAAATACAGAAAGAGTGCTCAAAATCCGAGCACTCTTTTTTTATAGGATAATTTTCCTAATACAACATTAAAAATTTGTCGAATTTTTGGGTATATTTTCGTTTGAATTTTACAAAAACTCCCCTTATGATTAATAAAGAGATAAAATTTCCCATTCGTTGACATCTTTATCTTTTCAACGATTCGAGGTAAAATAAATGAAGGTGGTTCTTTCATGGTTATTGATGGCATTATTCTGTCTGTTATTGTCGGATTTATAAGAAAAGGGAACCTATCTAAACTGACCCAACCCTTATTTAAATGGGGCTGGATGTTTCCACTTTTACTAGCCATTCAACTTGGAGTCTTTTATTTCCAAAATAAAGTGGAGTGGATTGGACAAGCTAGTGGCTATGTCTATATCATCGTTTACGTGTTAGGATTGCTGTTTTTATGGGTAAACCGACACCAAAAAGGACTTCCCCTCGTATTCGTTGGGGTATTCTTAAACTTCCTTGTCATGATCACGAATGGCGGTCGTATGCCTGTGTCCGCAGAAGCAGCAGCCGGGTTGGATCCTATGTACATGGAAGCTATTAAAAATGGCTTTTATGCCAAACATGAGCTTTTAACGCAATCTACTACGTTCGCCTTTCTCGGTGATATTATTCCAGTTGGACCTCCTTATCCAAGGAGCCAAGTTATTAGTATTGGAGATGTCATCATGAATGTTGGTATTTTCCTCTTTATCCAAGATCTTATGTTAAACAAGGATAATGAAAATTCACATATATCCTATGAATCTAGTGATCTTAAAGGAGGTGAAATACAATGAACGAAATGAAAAAGCGTGACGCTTTTAAAGTGAAGCTATCTGTATTTTTACTTAATGCATTCATCATCGCTACATTAGTAGGTGGCTTGACTTCAGGCTTCAAACTAATTGGTACTGGTGGCCAATAATATTTAGGAGGAGTCCACTCTCCTCCTAAACAAATAGAGAGTGATGTATATATGAAAACTCCCCTAGATCATCTTACTAATAAACTATATATGCTTCTCATCAACGGGATTGGACTAACTATTTTCTTCGTATTTGGAGCTTTTACCTTCAACAACTTGAGTGATTGGGTACTAGGTTATGCCCTAATTGGGGCTAATTTATTGCTTACCCACTTTAGAATTCAAATGCCACCTGAAGGTAATTCAATGTCCATGGACTCTGCCGTCTATTTGGCATGTCTTTTTTATTTTGACATTCAAATTGCACTAAGCGTGTTATTTTATACGAGCATCATTCAATTTATTTATGAACGAAAAACGGCCTGGTGGGTTCATCTCTATAATTTTTCGATTTATTCCATCATGATTTATAGTTCTTACTTTGTGTTTCAATGGACAAATGGTAGTGTCGGGAATATTCATTTAGATTCCCTTTATTCTTATGTTATTGCTTTAACCTGGTACTTCATGATTAATGCATTATTAATCATGCTTTATTTTGTCACATATGAGAAAAAGAATAATGCCATTAAAATGTTTAAAGGGATGACTCGCGGAACGATTGAAAGCTATGTGAGCACCCTTATTTTAGCGATTGTATTAGTATTATTATTCCAATCAGAGCCTTTCTTCGGTCTTATGCTTTTTGTAGGACTGGCTTTAATACTTTCTTTTGCCTTTAAACAACATTTCAAGCTGTATAAAGACGCAGCACGGAAAGCAAATATCGATCAACTGACAGGATTATTTAACCACGGATATACAAAGGAATTACTCGATAAGGTTTTTAGAGAGTCGAAAGAAAATCATAAACCGTTGAGTATTGCCTTTATCGATATAGATGATTTTAAAAAGTATAATAATGGAAACGGACACTTAAAAGGAGATAAGCTTCTAGAAGAACTCGGTAAACAATTAGGTAAATCCGTTAAAGATACAGGGTATTCAATTGGTAGATTTAGCGGGGAGGAATTTGTTTTTATCCTTCCTGATACAACGGCAGAGACTGCTAGTTCTTTTATAGACTGTCTGAGAAAAACAGTTAATGATACGTACTACGATGGGGTTGAGCTACTCCCCTATGGTTGCCTATCCTTTTCAGCGGGAATAGCCCAGTTGCATCCAGAGATTGTGACTCCATCGGAACTCCTAAGTAAAGCTGCGCAAGCGATGAGCTATGCGAAAATGCAAGGGAAAAATAACACCCATATTTTTGGGAATGAAATAGAAGAAGATCGCTTAGAAGCACCAATTGAAGAGATCGAGCAGCAACTAAACATCTTATTAGCAAAGGACATTTATACGTATCGTCATAGTAAACGTGTCTATAAATACGCAGTAGAATTTAGCCAATTACTGGATTTGAAGGATCAAGAAAGAAAGCAGCTTATTCTTGGCGCTCTTATCCACGACATTGGAAAAGTAGAAGTCCCGCGAGAGATTATAAACAAACAAGGAAAGCTCGACTATCATGAGTGGGAAATTATCAAAAAGCACGTTACATGGGGACATGAAATTGTATCTTCTAACAAGAAGTTTGAAAGCATTGCTCCTTTAGTGGAACTACACCATGAACGATTTGATGGAAAAGGATATCCTCATGGCTTAAGTGGTCAGGAAATTCCGAAGCTAGCGAGAATTCTTTGTGTGATTGATTCTTTTGATGCGATGACAACCGAACGACCATATCAACGCACGAAGTCGTTCCCTGAAGCCATCGCTGAACTAAAAGCATGTGCAGGTTCCCAATTTGATAAAGACATTGTAGAACCATTTGTACGGTATATTGAATCAACATATCCATTAACAACCGAAACTGTAGATGTTTTGTAAGAGGTGCCTAGGCACCTCTTTTATTTGTGTAAAGGTAAAAAAAGCTTTCTAATTCATAGCAAGAAACAAAATAACTATCGTTCAGAAGTTCCTCCTTTATCCCTTTGGAAGTGTGGTTTAAGAAGCACCCCTATAATCGCTAAAGCAATTCCAATAGTAAATGTAAAAAATAAGATTTGTACAAGTCCTGTAGCTGTTTCACCTAAATAGGAATAGAGTAACGTTGCGGGAAGCTGTCCTAAACCTGTTGCCCAGAAAAAGTTCCGAAACGTGATTGGAGTTATACCTGCCGCATAGCTGACCAAATCAAATGATACAATTGGTACCAATCTAGCTATTAAGATTGAGTAGGAGCCATACTTTTGAAAAAAGTGATCCCACCACTGGAGCGCTTTTTTTGTCACGATTCGTTCAACTAGAGGACGTCCAAGCCATCTAGCCAAATAAAAGCACAATATTGCACCAACCATAGCACTACTCCATGATAATAAAGCGCCCCATAACCATCCAAATACAACTCCATTCGCGAACGTTATGACAAATGCAGGTAACGGAGCAATGACAGACTGAAATACCATCAATAGACCCGAAACAACAGCTGCAGTAGGTCCAAACGAAAGTAAGTATTCCTGAAATACAGAAACATTTGCTTGCTGCATGATCTGAATGATTTCGTTAATCGTTATTTGAAACTTTCCATGCCCCAGATACAGTAAAGTAAATAAGGCACCTAATCCCGTTAACACACCTATTCCTGATTTTTGACTAGTAGTTAACACTCTTTTTTGTTTTAATAAGTATTCGTCTCGTGTACATAATATGGAAATAAATCCTAAGACAATCCATCCTACCCATAAGCCATTTATTGCAGAAATAGACCATGCATGATCCAAAAAAAGGGCTTGCTTAATCAAATAAGCTGGCATAAATAAGAGACTGCCATCTTTTACCGTAACCAAGCTAGATAGAACTAGACATATAGATGCAATTAGGAGTGAGAGGCGCTTTCCTTTGGCAAACAGGGAAAGAGGGCTACCTTCCGTTATAAGTAAAATACAAGATAGCCATAAAACTACTCCTATGAGTACGGTAATGAAATAGGCTCCTTCAAAACGCATGTCAAACCATACACTTTGAATAGAAATTAATCCAGCCGTTAACCCGATTAGAGAAAAAATAAACACTTGCTTAAAAATAAGCATACACGTTTGAAAAACGGTAATCATTTTCGTAACCCCCAAGCTCTATTCCATCCTTCTCTATTCAGATTTAACAATTTGGTAGGTCAACACAACTGGTGTTCCATCCTCTGGTAAAACATCTGGATTTCCATGAAATTTTACTTTTCCATCTTTAAATGCCCCTACTGGCTGTGAAGCATTACTTACAATGCCAACAGGGCAACTATCGAAGCACATAAAACATCCTGTCATATGTTTCTTCGCTGCTTCATAATTGCCTCCAAAGTGATAAACAATTTTTTTCCCTGTAGAATCGACCATTACTTCATTAATATCATAGACTTTATCAGCACCATCCCACGTAATGTTAACTTCTACTGTATCTCCTTTGATGAACTTGCCTTCATCTTCTTTTTTAAACGCTTTTTCTTTATCCCCACCTCTTTCTAACGCAGGGTCTCCATCAATTTCGTTTAAAGCCTTATAAAAAGCCAACGGATTAGCATAGCCATAGAACACCGCTTTATCTCCGTTCGACCCTTCTATCCAATTCAATCCGTGTCGTGTTGGTTTGCGTAAGTACTTCCCATTTACTGTTGCATACACTTTCACTTGACGCTTATCTTTATCTACATAAATCGCATGATCTTCTCCAAGTTCGTCTTCGCTTGAAGCGTAATACTGTTCCGTATTCTCATTTTCGTCCTCATGAGCTGACTCAGAATCACCACCACATCCCGCCAAGATTCCCATAATCAAAAAAACCATTAAAAATAGGCCGAAGTACCTTTTCCTCTTAATAACAAGTATCCTTCTCCCTTCATTTCTAATTAGGCTATATACCCTTCATCCTATGAAGGAGAATAAGGAAAAATAATCCTACTTTAGTTGTGCGTATTGATGACTATATCGATGTTTTTCCATGCCTCCAAGATTGTTTGATTAAACAAGGGCACATTTACAATGCTTGTTGGAATGTTAATCTCACTGCCATTACGGCTTAGCTTTGCAGGTTTGATATTTCCGGTTTTTAAATGTTCCTTCGTTCCCGTAGTAACACAATGGTAATCCTTAAACAGTTCCGGATGTGTGATATAGACTGCGGCTGTTGTATCCCAATTGTAAAAACCATTAAGCCCAAATTCTTTGTCCATATGCTGAATCCAAGGGCGAATCTTACCTAATAAATAGGAGTAGCTACCCGTATCCTGATATTGGTTGAGAAAATTCACCTGTTCTTTTCCAAAAAAGGCCTGAAGACACAGGTTTCCCGTCATTGTAGTTACTTTTGTTTGAGCTCTAAGAACATGGTAAGCTGCAATCGGATCTGACGAAAAATTCAGTTCACCCAACCTTTTCCCATTTATCATTAATGGCTCTGTAATTCCACCCATCAAAACAATTTGCTTAAGGTTCGAAAAAAAATGGACATCTACAAGTGATGCTTGAAAAAGATTCGTTAACGAGCCTGTGGCCAATAACGTTATCTCCCCAGGATACTTTGCAGCTGTTTCTGCTAGAAAGTAGGCCGCTTCTCCCATTACTTCCGATTTTTCTATTCCTTTAACCAACGGTAAATCGTGTAGATTGAATTCTTCAAATAACTGCTGAGTTACTTGATAAACTGTATCTACATCACTATTCCCGAATGTTGTGGATACACCTAGAAGCTCAACATCTTTACTGCCTAATAGGTAGAAAAGGGCTAATCCATCATCAATGTCCCTTCCCTGAACACCCATCGTATTGTCACAGTCAACTATTACTTTTTGCCTCATGTTAATGCCCTCATTCCCTTATAAAGTGAAACTTCAATCAGTGGGGGTTTTCTTCATCCCCCACTGATTGTTAGTTGAACGAATCGGACTTTTACGGGGAGTTTACCCCCACCAATTCTTCTCGTTTCACTTAAGACTTGAGGTGGGGGTATTACTGCCCGTTAATGCGGGATAAAATGTAGTTGGTTCTGATCGACCTTTAGAAATACGGACTCGCCTTTTGCTAGTGAGAATTCAGCACGTTGTACAACCTCTAGTACTTCTGCTCCCACTTGAACCTTAATAGAATCAAAACCTTGATTAAAGGATTTGTTTAAAACAATTCCATCAAGGAGATTTAATTCATTGTTTTCAGCACGGTCTGCCTTAATTATAGAAAGGGTTTCTGGTCTTATAATCACGCATCCTGCCTGTTTTTGGTCTATATACATGGAAGGGAGATGAAGTTGAATCTGGTTAGATTTAAACACGCCGTCTTGTAAACAACCATAGATAATATTGTTTACTCCTAAGAACCTAGCAACTTCTGGATCACTAGGGCATTCATATAATTCTTTCGGTCTACCAATCTCCAGTACCTGACCGTTTTTCATAATCGCAATTCGGTCTGATAATTGAAAAGCCTCTTGTCGATCATGTGTAACGAAAAGGATGGTTATGTTATATCTCCTATGCATTTGAGCTATTAAATCCCGCATTTCTTGGCGAGTTTCTGGATCAAGTGCACTAAAAGGCTCGTCCATTAAAAGAACATGTGGCTCTACGACAATAGCACGAGCAAGTGATACTCGTTGCTTCTGACCACCGCTTAAAGCATGTGGGTATCGATGTTCGAGTCCTTTCAGCCCTACCGCTTCCAAAATCGCTTTCGATTTTTCTAGTCTTTTTCGTTTACCAACTTTCTTCATTTTCAAGCCGAATGCCACATTATCCACCACTGTCATATGAGGAAATAATAGAGGTTCTTGAAAGACCAAACCGAAATCTCTTTTTTCAGGCACAACGGATGTCAAGTTCTCATGATCTAACCAAACCTCTCCCTGATCAGGTATTAGCAATCCTGCCGTTAATTTTAATAAAGTTGTTTTCCCGCATCCAGATGGACCTAACAAGGAAAAGAACTCTCCTTTGTTCACCACTATGTCGGTTTGTTTTAAGGAAAACAGCGTACGGCTTGTTGATCTTTTTTTCTCCTTATCAAATTGTTTGGTAATCCCTTTCAGTTCCAAAGATTCCATCCACATATCCTCCTACACATGAACCATGACTTTATGGTTGTAGTAATGTTTTAATAGATAGTCCATTACAAACAGAGCAATGATGGCAATACCAATAAAAATTAACGACTGGGCAGATCCAATTGCTAGATCCCCTCCACTAATAAACGGAAACATGACAAGTGGTAATGTCATTACTTGCCCACCCCCAACAAGAAATGTAATGATATATTGATTTAAGGAAACGAGGATACTTAAACTGGACCCTGCCACAATGCCTGGTACTAAATGTGGAATGACAATATATCGGAAGCGCTGAAGGCTTCCTGCCCCAAGCATTTGGCCCTGTTCTTCCCATTGGAATCCAAGCGTTTGGTAGCTAATAACGAGGGCTCTTATCATGTATGGCATGGTTGGTATTAGATGTGCGATAATGACACCCGTCATAGAATCCGTCCATCCGAATCGGATAAAGGTCATATACATTCCCATAACAGATACAAATGCTGGAACAATTATGGGGGCATAAAAAAGACCTTCTATTAGCCATTTCCCCTTAAAGGAAACTCTTCCTAGCACGCTAGCTGCAGGAAGTGCCAGTAGTAAATTAATAATGGTGACCAGGAAGGCAATCTCCAAGCTTGTCAAAACGGCGTCCCATGTTCCACTATGCATCGTAAAAACATATTCCCATGCTCTCGTACTCCACTCATGTGGGATGATTTCTGGCCATCTCCAACCATGGGAAAAACTTGATAGTATTAGGGGAATGAGTGGTGTAACTATAAATAAAATAAATAGAATGACAACCGAAATACGTGTCTTATTTTCGATTTTCCTCATTTCACCACCCTCCCTGCTCATTCGTGTACCAACGTTTACTTAGTCGATAAGCGATTAATCCTATTAGAATCACAAGGAATACAAGAATGACATTGATCGCTAATGCTTCTGGCCGTGCCTCAAGTCCTCCGCTTGTATATAAGCTATAGGAAAGGACAGGTAACATTTTCGGATAGGTTACCCCTAATAAGAAAGGAACTTCAAATGCTGAAAAAGTAAAAGCGAACACAATAAAGGTAGCCGAAGTCCATGCTGGGATGAGTAACGGGAACATAATTTCTCGAAAAAAGGACCATTTCCCACAACCAAATACTTTCGAAACATCCAACCATGAACCATGAATCCGTGAAAGCATCGGTTGAAGCATTAGTGCAATAAAAGCTGCTTCCTTCCATGTATAGGCAATAATGATCCCCCAACCAAATGAATCATTAGTCAGAATAGGAAATTGATTGATTTGATCTACCCATTCAAAGGAACCGAATATACGAGAAATCCAACCGCTTTGTCCTAACAAAAGAACAATTAAGAATGCAGTGACTAAAGGAGGAACAGCCATCGGCAATTGAAAAAATTTCTGCCAAAACTGATTATGTTTCTTTTTACTTGAAAGGGATAAAAAAAACAAGCACACACACACAACCATTCCAAGTATTCCCGCAAAAACGGAAGACAGAAAAGCAATTCGTAATGTTAGAAGGAGTGAATCCCAAAAATCTTGTGAGAACAGTATTTTTTGATAATAGTGAAAAGAGAATTCACGCTCACCTGCAGCAGGAAAATAGCCCATGCTTTGAATGAATCCTTCTATAAAACCACCGATAAACAGGAAAAATACAACACTTACCGCAGGCAGTAAGTATAGTAGATGTTTATTATTTAGCCACATTCTCCAACCATCTCTCTTCTAGTAGATCCACATAGTCTGCTGGGATTTCTGGAACTCGATGTTTGGTCAGCACATCTGTAGGTAATGTGGCTTCTCCCTTATCCAATTCCTCTAATTGATTGCGTTGTTGAGTAGATAGTTTATCTGGTTCGATGGCCATTAACGCACCCCATTTTTCCGGATCTGCTTTGGCAATCTGAGCTGAAGGGGATTGCATAAAATTAATAGTAGCCATTGCAGCCGCTTTGTTTTTAGCATTAAAAGGAATGGATAAATAACTTGTGTTAGATAAAGTTCCTTCCTCCAACACAAACGTACGAGTGGTTTCAGGAAAGTTCCCATTCTTAACTCCATTAGCCGCATGGGATGGATCATAGCTCATCGTCATCCAAACCGCACCATCTGCATATAGCTGATCCAACTTACTAACCGTTTCAGGATACGTTTTCCCTTCCCTCCATAAATATGGTTCAATCTCATTTAGAAAAGTCCACAGTGGTTGTACTTTCTTTTCCAATCCTTTTTGTTCATCGACTGGCATCAAATACTGATCAGCGCCTCCTGTTGTTTCATATAACATATTGCGAATAAACGCACTGCCAGTGAAGTCAGGGGGAGCTGGGTAAGTGAATTTACCTGGGTGTTCCTTTACCCAATCTTTAAGCTCAGAAGCTGACTTAGGCGGATTCTTTATTTTGCTAGAATCGTATATAAAAACAAATTGTGCTTTGCTCCATGGTGACTCCAATCCATTTGTAGGTTCACCAAAGTCATACTTGATTGAAGGTGAATCTTGATCCACATATTTTTGAACATTAGGTAACTTAGAGGAAAAAGATCCCCACAATAATTGATTTTGTTTTGCACTAAGAAAGTTTTCTCCATTTATCCACATCATATCGACACTTCCATCTGTTTTCCCGGCTTGCTTTTCTGCCACCAATTTATTAATCGTGTCGTTTATATCTTTTACTGGCACTCGATTCATCGTAATATCTAATTTTTCTTTAAGACGTGGCGCCACCCATTCATCTATATACCGATTGGTGAATTCGTTTCCACCCCACATATAAAAATGAACCGTCTTTCCTTTAGCAACTGATAAAATATCGGACCAATCTTTTTGCAATAACTGATCATGGTTATTATTCTTACCATTCGAACTATTTACGTTATCTGCTTGATTAACAAAAATAACAACCAAGATACTAATAATACACACCGCCGTTAAAGGTAAATAAATGCTTCGTTTCAAAGAATCACACTCCTACATTTTTAGAGTAGTTGTTTGCTTGATAGGTTTTGGACACTGAGAATTAGTTGATTTATGTCTTTTAATTGGTGTCTATCTACTGCCAGATGTTTGCCTAGTTTTAATGCAAAAGTCTCCACAACAGTCCTTATTTTCTGATCTTCGATATTTTCTATATCCGTAACGTTAGATGTCCCTAAAATTCGTCGCATCATCTCACAGCCTGCAAATCCTAATGAGTCGTCAAAAATAGTAGTGAGAAATTCTTTTTGGTCAGAATTACTTGTCAATCTATGAAAGGTATGGTCAAAATGTACCCATACGGAACGAATCACTTGAAGTAAATACTCACAGTAAGCAGTTTGTTTGTTTTGCCAATGGACACTATAATTTAGCAGCACATTTGCAAAGAATAGTCCCATATCAAATCCGATTGGACCATAGAAGGCAAATTCTGCATCAATAATCATGGTCTGCTTGTTCGAAACCAACACGCTTCCTGTATGCAAATCTCCATGTAGAACAGCTTGTTTCTTAGTCATAAATAGGGTTTTCAAGTTATCTAATTCCTCTTGTAAAGATGTATCCCGGTAGAGAGCTTGTACAATATTTTCAAGATTGGGATTATAACGATTCATCTCGTGTTCCATAAAAGGGTAGGTGAAAATGAAATCTTGTGATATTTGGCACATGGATTTATTTTCGAATTGCTCTTGAAACTTCTGACGTTCCTTCAAACTAGCTCCAAATTCAGATGTAAAAAACAACATTCTTGCAAGAAATGTACCTAAGTGCTCGGCCAGGTTACCATATGTTTGCTTATCGATGAGACCATCTCGTAAGCTGTGAAAAGTAGAGAGATCTTCCATAAAAAACAGGGACATCTCCTCATCAAAAAGGTAAACATCTGGTACAAGTTCTGGGCAAATTTTTTTTTGCAGCTTTAATGCTTTATATTCTACAAAAATACGTTCAGATGAAAGTGGCCATGTTGGCCCCACCGATCGCATATAAGGAAGAGCCTGTTTTATGACAACGCTATCAGCTTCATTACCTCGATCATGAACTCGAAACACATAATTCATATTTCCGTCCCCAATTTCCTTACAAGTCACATCTGTATGTTTAGAAAATAGGGAAGGATTACCCTTTACATACCTATTCACATCTTCTTTCGTAAGGGCTTTATCTAACACGGATATCCCTTCTCTCTTTGAGCTTCGGTAATAAGAATCTAGTTTTCCACCTATCAAGGTGGTCATTTGTTTTCAAAGTCTGATAGAAGATCAAGTCGTCCCAATTGTCGATATCCCTTTTCTCCTGCAAGACGGACACAGGAAGATCTAACGTCTGGAAACGTTTCATTGTTTCATCAAAAACAGAGCTCACACCCCATTCCATATTTTCAAAAACTTCTGGAACATCCTGTGTTAAACCGATTAAATAATAACCACCATCAACTGCAGGACCAATCACAATGGGGTGCTTAGACAATTTGTTTATAGCTAAATAAATGTCCTCTTTTTTTAATGGTGTATCCGTTCCTATGATCAAAACCGGTTGGTTAGAATTCTTGACTAAATAAGCCAGTCCATTATGCATCCGTTCTCCTAAATCCATACCTACCTGAGGGAAAACACGACAGAATAGGGACTTAAAATAATCTTCTTTTGTTTCTGGAGTAAAAGAAATCCACACTTGAATATCTGGTTCTAATTGTTTTTTTAGCTCTACTAAATCTAGTAATAAGGAAGCTTGTAATCTAGCACACTCTTCTGGTGAAAACATTGGTTGTAGCCTCGTCTTACAAAATCCTGGAATCGGTGCCTTGGCCATAATAAGGACGCTAGGCTTCATTCCTATTTGATCAACCACGCCTATACATCCTTTCTAATTTCGCGGTGGGAACCCCCAAAATAAATAAAATTTTAATTTTCTGCATCAGAAGAAACGTAGGTAGGATCCCATTTTTTCTGAACCGTCTAGAGGATGTGACGATGGGGTCTGATAAAAGCTTAAGCTTTCCTTTATTCCTTGTTATCCTGGATAACATCCAATCTTCCATTAGCGAAACCAAAGGGAAACCACCAACCTCTTCAAATACGGAACGTCGAATAAAGAACCCTTGATCCCCAAAATACAAGTGGAAATACTTTGCTCTGAAATTGGATCCTCTTGCAATCAAATCAAGCATGAAGGAGGAGTCATCAAAATACATGGAAAAGCCTCCGCCTATTACGGAAGGATCTTCCATTGCCGTTCGAATGGAATCATCCAGATTACTAGTTACCAAGGAGTCTGCGTGTAGGAACCAAAGTATCTCGCCTTTTGCTTGATTAGCCCCACTATTCATTTGACAAGCGCGACCACGTTCACAGGAAATAACTTGACCATATTTTTCAGCTATAGAACAAGTACGATCTTCACTTCCCCCATCGGCAATTATAATTTCTATATCACTCAGCTGGGATAACACGTCCAGTAATGGCAGGATATGGTCTTCCTCATTCCATGTCGGAATAATTATACTTATACGAGAACCCACAAACTAACCTCCTTACCGAAGCAAGCGGATAAATTTCTTTGTCCACTTTGTCCATGTTCCATTGAATAACTTTCTACGCCAGTATAGATCTGCTGCCTGCTGTAGAATTTCGGTGCGGGTTGGATAAGGATGCAGCACAGTGGAGATATCTCTTAATTTATGATTCTTTGTTTTGGCAAACACTAGCTCCTGCATCCAGTCACTTGCATTCCTTCCAATTGCATGTGCCCCTATAATCATTCCTTTTTTATTTGTCAATATTTTTATAAAACCATAAGTATCATCATTGGTTATAAAACGATCAACCTCAGACGCTCGTACACAATAACTTCGGATGCTATTTCCGTATTTGTTTACTGCTTCTTGTTTTGTCAAACCGATATGAAATATTTCGGGATCTGTATAGAAAGCCCATGGAATGTTGTCGTAACGAATCTTCTGTCTCAAGCCAAATACAGCATTTTGCACGACTAACTTCCCTTCCATACCAGCGGTGTTTGTAAATCGACATTGTCCATTCACATCGCCAATTGCAAAAATGTGAGATTTTGAGGTTTGGAGATAATCATTGACCACGATATTTCCCAATTTGTCCACCTGAACACCGATTTGTTCTAATCCCATATCTTGTGAATTGGCCTTTCTTCCTACCCCTACTAAAACCTCCTCAGCAAAGGTCTCTTTCACTTCTCCATCTTGTTCATACGTTACCTTTTTCAGCTTATTGACTTCAGCTATCTCTGTCACTCTAGCACCCATGCAAAATGAAATCTCCTGCTCTAGTTTATTTTTCAGAGCGAACGATATGTCCCTATCCTCTTGTTGCAAAATAGTAGCACCTTGCTCCATTACGGTAACCTTTGAGCCAAATCGAGCAAAGGATTGACCAAGCTCTAAATTAGTTGGGCCACCACCTATCACAACAAGCCTTTCTGGTGTTTCTTCCATTTCAAAAATCGTTTCATTTGTAAAAAAGGAAGTGTGTTCTACACCTGGTATATCAGGTACAATTGGGCTTGTTCCTGTTGCAAGCACAAATCGTTTTCCCTCTATTCGAATGTCACTACCGATCATAATCTGATGCTCCGTAACGAACCTTCCATTTCCTTTATAAAGATCAACACCCATATCAATAAACCGGCTGTCACTATCCGATTCCTGTATCCGATTAATGACTGCTTTTACTCTCTTCATTGCAATAGACAAATCAAACTGTCCCGATACTTGAATACCAAATTTCTTTGCATTTTTATTGATTTCAAATATCTTTTTTGCATCTTCCATGAGTGCTTTCGTAGGGATACAACCATTGTGAAGACAATCCCCACCTAAAGAGGGCTTCCTTTCTACAAGTGCAACCCGCGCTCCAAAACTAGCCGCCCCTGCCGCAACCGTTAACCCCCCAGCACCGCCTCCAACAACGATCAAATCATAGCCCTTCATCCGAATTAACTCCTTTCCTTTTTGCATGAGCTTCTACTTAAACGATATTCGTTCGAAAAAGAGAACCAGTATTAAAATAATCAGGAAGAAGAAAAAGAGTCCTGCAAAAAAACGATTAATGAAAGAAGAAAAAAATGTCGCCATCGTACTCATGACAGGATGATAGGTGCTCACAACAAAAAGAAAGATTAATCCAACTAATATGGTTGTTATTAGCGTACACGCGAAAATCGTCAACCATTTACTGGATACTTGGTGTTCCTCTCTTTTGCGACGTATATATAACCAAATAAACCTCCGATCCATAAACGTTTTAATAAGCCAAATAAGTCGTCCATGGAAAGCACGCCCTAGATATAGCATAAGTCCTTCTCTATTTCCGGTTGCCAAAATCGATAAAAAAGAAAAATGCGGTTTATAACGTCGCATTCTCGATCCTTGAAAAAAGCCCTTTATATTTTTCCACAAGTACGGTGCTTGCCGCACTGGATATACCCCTGCCTTTGCCAACGGTGGTGACTCTGTCATTTGGATACAATCACCCACTCCAAAAATGGAGGGGTATCCGCTCGCTTGAAGGGTATCCTCAACAAGTAAGTATCCATTTGCATTCGGTAGTGAAGACTCAGCAAAAAGCTTTGGCGGACTTGGGCCTGTTACCCAAAGAAGTGCATCAAATGGAACCTTTGAATCGGTAGGGGACAATACAATATTGTCTCTGTTTACTTCACTTGCCCGTTGAAACAAATAAAGCTTTGCTCCCTTTTTAACGAGGAAACGTTTCACCCTTTCCGAAACATATGGAGCACCCTTTTCCATAAGATTCGATGAGCTGATTAAGGATAGTGGTTTTTTTCCATTTTGGTTACGCCATGTTTGCAAAGCAAACGCAAGTTCCGTGCCAGCCACTCCTCCTCCAACAATGACAAGTTCTTCCGCATTTCGAACCTTTTCCAGCAGTACCGGAAACCGATAATTCGGCTTCAAAGTCTCGGCGTATTCCAAAACTCCTGGTAAATCTGTTCCAGATGTCAAGGAACCTATATCAAAAGATACGGCATCATAAGGAAGAAACTCACCATTACCGGTTTGGACAGTTTTGTTTTCGGGATCAATGGAAACCGCAACATCTTTTATCCACTGAACCTTTGCTTTCTTTAACATCTGTCCAATATAAATTCGAATGTCATCAATGGAATAGATCCCCTCTACACAACCAGCTAGCATACCAGAATAATATTGATGTTCATTCGGGCTCAGTAACGTAACTTTGACATCAGATAATGAATGTTTTCCTAATTTTTTTAAAACATATAAATGTGCATGACCAGCACCTACTAACAACAGATGCTTCAATGGAAAGGCTCCTCCTCTCTCAAGAAAAGGATGTTGTGTAAAGAATTTTTGCCACTACTAAACTATGAATAAAATAGATAATTATGAATCTGAATTACTTACGATTAAACATGGAGATAAAGTACGTTCGAAGGTAAGAGGACAGAGCGAGACCAACCATCAGAAATATGGCATGTGCAATTACTTTAAAAAAAGTTTCTAACATATTTACCCCTCATTTCTTAAGAATCATTGTCAAAGTTTCTTGGAATATCCCTTTCTAAGAGTGAGTTTACTCGAGCAAACACATAGATAAAAACAGTGACAAAGCCTACTAAGAATGCTGTAAATAAGACTCCAATAACAACTCCTAGATTTCCAGTCAATCCATGTAATGTGATTGGTGCACCATCAAAGTAAGCCATAACTAATAATTCAGCAAAGCTAAAAACTACTAACCCGATTAACGAGATTTTTATCCATCTCCACCATAAACGCGCAATACGAATTCACCCCTCATTCCTTGAGACTTCTGGCTTTGGTTGTCGAATATTCCTTCTTGCTCGCTGGAAATAGGCAACAACCAGACCCGTCACACCTACTAATAGCACAAGCACAAATAAGATAATGATGCCAGCAAATGCGTAAAAGAAAAAAGAACCGAGTCCTGGAGAAGAAGGGGGGTTAAAAATAGAAAATAAATACCCAGGTAGCTCTGTTGCATCCTGATCGTTCCTAGCAGATTCTTCACTTCCCTGCTTCTGTGAAGAAGTCTCCTTATTACTAGCACCCGTGGATTGTGAACTGTTTGAGCCCCCAGAACTGCTAGATTGGTTCATGCTAGGAGGTTGTTGATTCGGCCTGTTTGCCATATTACTGCGACCCATTCTCATCATCATCATTCTACGACCACTCATAGAGGAACCTCCTGAGCTAGATCCTGACATACTGGAGCCGGAGCTCGTGCCTCCACTTGCCCCAGACATACTGGAGCTTCCACTCGTGTTTGTACTTTCACTCGATCCTGATGTACTGGAGCTTCCACCTGTAGTTGTGCCTCCACTCGATCCTGACATAGTTGAACTACCACTCCCTCCGGCAGGACTTCCCATTCCGGCCATACTAGATCCTGGTGTCCCTGCTGGTGGACTGCCCATTGAACCAGGCGATGGGGAACCACTCATCCCGGAAGAACTATTAGAACTGGAGTCAGAGCTTCCTCCTGACTCACTAGTGTTAGACATACTGGAGCCTGACTCTCCACTTGAGCTATCATTACCAGCCATGCTTGATCTTTCATTTCCTGTTGCACTACTGTTACCAGACATATTCGAATTTTGACCTTCTGCTGTTCCAGCACCTGTCATTGTTGAGGTTTGACTTTGACTATTAGCCTGCCCTGATTCAGATTGCTGCATGTTGTTTCCACTTTGACCACTTTGGTTATTCGATTGCGCTTGCGAAGAACTCGATTGTTGGGACTGCCCTTGATTATTGTTACTTGTTGTCGCTGATCCAAATGAGGTTTCGGTTGAATTAGTAGCGGTTTGATTAGGCATGAAGAAGGGGATTGCAACTATTAATATACCGAATATAAAGATACCCACAACGGTGTATAGGGCTATCCTTAGCCATCTGTTTCTCATCCAAAACCTCCTTTCTCTTTTCCTTAAAGCTATCTAATATTACTAGCATTGTATTCCTATCCGAATACAATCATGACCCATTCCCCTCATACGAGCCTTTATACTCATCATAGGAAAAATAGGTTACAAGGCCACTGTCGGCATGGTGTGACTGATGACAATGAAAGTTCCAATCACCTGGATTATCCGCTTTGAAGGCAATTGATATTTGCTGCATAGGCCTTACATTAACGGTATCCTTGGACAGCCATGGTTCCTCCAATGTTTGACCATTGATAGACACGATGGAAAAATGATGCCCATGTAAATGCATTGGATGACTCTCCGGTGACATGTTAAATAAATTCAGTTTGACGACTTCGCCCTCTTGTACTTTATATGGTTCTAACTCTTCATAGGAGCTAAATGGTATGTTATTAATCGCCCACGACATCCCATTAGATCCCATTGTCATACCAAGTTTCATGTTATATACACGATCATATTCTCTAGTATCAGGGCCAGGAAGTCCTGCCACAAGCCCTTGATATTTTGGGGCATTCTTTATTGAATCCGCCATTGGTAATGAGGCTGGCTTCTGATTGTCATCACCAGGTGTGAGAACTACTTTTGCTCGCATTCCTAGTTCACTATGACCATAATCCGTATCATACAATGCATATTCACCCGGTTTTTCCCCTCTTAAAAAAACATCTACACGCTCATAAGGAGATATAACTACTTCTTTGACCTGTTGGGCTGCTGGTAGAGGAAATCCGTCTGTGTGGGTAACATACATCTTCATCCCCTCAACCTTTATTCGATGGGTTTGAAAACCAAAGTTTAATAAACGTAAGCGGACCCATTCATTTGTTTCAGCCTTAAACGCTTGTTTCGGATCACGCTTTCCGTTAATCGTAAATACATTATAGAGGTCTGCCGTACCCAGAATGGCGTTCGGCATCCTCCTTTGCATCATACTTTGATCCATTCTATTACCGTCTGTTGCCGGCGGTGCATTTCCCTCACCAGCAATGTTCATTTCATCTATACTTGCTATCCATTCGGTTGTAGCTTCAGGGTATTTCGTTGGCTGAGTTGGTTCGATAATAAATGGCCCAAACATCCCTTTATCGAGCTGCTTAACATCCCCATGACTATGATAGGAATACGTACCTGCTGGTCCAGCAACGAACTCATATACATATTCTTCTCCATAATTCACATAGGGTTGTGTAAGCAACGGAACACCGTCAGCTGCATTTCGTTTAGGAAGGCCATGAAGATGAATCGTTGTCTTCACATCAGGTATTCGATTGCGCAATATAATTCGTACCTGCTCTCCTTCTTTTACTCTTAACACCGGGGCCGGAATCGTTTTATTAAATGTCCATCCATTGATGGTTAATTGGTCGTCGATTTTCACTTTATTTGGATACCCAGTTATTATAAATTCTCGAACATTTCCTTCCTTTGATCCAGTAATTTCTGTTTGGGAAGGAGAGACTTGTTCTTTTGTTTGATTAGCTGGTGAAACCTCTGTGTTTTTCAGAAGAGGTTCATAAGATTGGTATTTCGGATTGAGGAGATTGGTTGAATAGGGAAAATTTTGGTGAATCTTGGTTGTTTTCGATAAAAGTGGGGCAGTGGCTTGTATAGTTGGATTCCTATCATTCTCATCTAAACTAACTTGCCAAGCAGATTGGATAATGGACATAACCCAAATTAGCAAAAAGAAAACCGCGATATAAAACAAAACCAGTAGGGCCGTTTCCATATAAAACATCAATTTCTTAAAAAACCTCTTCCATTTCCTAATTAAGTTTCTGATAACTTCAACACAATGTTCAAACATCATACACCTCTCCATAAAAAGCAAATAAACGAACTAGTGAGGTGGAGTAGGTTAAGAAGCTAACGGGTGGATTTAATTTTCCAACGTGCAAATCGCAGTAGGACGTTTGATTCTTGGCACTAAACATTCCAGCACTCTAAAATAACTGTTTAACGTATCATCATTTAAAAAGTAAACCGTAACATCCTGTGCGATTGCAATATCGACATTTTGCTCTCCTGTTGCGACTATGACACCACATCCATTTTTAATTTGCGATGATTGATAGACCCCATCTTCGAATAAACCACGAACATGTTCAATTTCTAACACTTTTGAATCACCATGAACCTGATGGAGTTGAGCATATGCTTCCGGTGATAAAGCCATAGCAAAAGGCCCAGTATGACCATTTTCCATCAGTTTATTTCTTGCATCCACGATATCTTGAAAGGCATTCCCTTCTTGACTGGACCAATCACTACATTGCACTTTCTCTCTCCCCATCACGTTCATTAAGCCAGGTATGCTTAACGATTCTGACCCATTAAAGATTAAGTCATCCTCTTTTAATGCCACATCACTTGCTGCACTTGCGGCTCCAGAAAAATCAAGTGGTTTATCGGTTTCTTCTGCTTGCTCCATATCACGCCAATGGATGATAAAATCCTTGTATAAGATAGGAATATCTAGGGTTTTACTTTTATCCGGTTTAGCAACGTCTAATTCATCGCCATACATACTAATACTAGCTGGTTCTGGCTTCGTATAAATGGGATTGTTTATTGACTGATATCCTGAACCAATTGGTCCATATATATCTAGAAATCGAGCGGCAACAATTTTGTCAGCGGCTGTTTCGACAACTATATCCTCCATACGGTCCCACTGCCATTGTGTTAACGGCCCCCCAGGAAATCTTGATTCTCCCTGCGCCACAATCATCTCCTCCTTTCTTTAAACAATTTTTCTTCCAACCATTTTAAAAAAACATTCCAATTTTCTTCATAGACGATTCCAGATTTATCAAACTTTAGCTTCTTCCAATATTCATTAATTTTCATAAAGGTCCTCCTGCTCCTGATCATCTTCATCCGATGCCTCCTCCTCTTGGGAATCGGACGCTTTGTCTTTGTCTACGGGCTTCGTAAAAAAATATAACAATATCATGAGATAAAAAGCAGACAAATCAAAAGAGGTCTTATAATTAAAAATTTGATTGACAATAGGCAATTTATACGTAAAGAAACCTAGTAGAATACTTATAGAAACAAGAATGAATTTTTTTACACTCCACCACATTCTCCTCGCCTACCTGTGTGAAGATCGACGAGGACGTTCCCTGCGTCGCTCATATTCGTCATCGTATCTGTCGTCTCTACCGCGGTCACGGTCACGGTCACGATCATCATCAAATAAATCCATATCATGCCGTTCAAAATAACGAATCGTAATTCCAACTAAACCGATTAATAACCCAATAACCGCTAATATAATTAAAGCAACGAATATAAAGTTAAAAAGGGAAACAGCAGCTCCAACGCCAGTAAAACCGCCACCAGATTGTCCCCCTGTACCGATACCTGTTCCTACGAATCCGACAAATAGGAATTCTATTAATCCAAATACAAGAATTGCGACTACTGACCAAACGGTAAGTTTTAAAAATGGTCGCTGTCTTGGACTCATCATATCTCCCTCCTTATATTTTCTATCCTATGAAAAAAAGAAGAATCTGTGTTACAAGCTGCCTATTCTAGAAACAAATATACGTATATCACTTTTTTTCAAATAGGCTTTGAGCAAACTTTATACTAAAAATAAAAACACTTGCTAAGATAACCAGAACCAAAATAACAATCAGACTATAAAAGAAAAAATTTAGAAAATCCATAAAAACGGAATTCGCAACACCTATAGAGCTTGGTCCCATCATCCTAGTAGTAGTAAATGCTTGCTGAAACACAATACCGAGTATTCCAAACAGAACAATGGCAACAAGCAGATATAAAATCAGCTTCAACCATTTTTCCACATCCATATTCATTTTGATTCACCACCTTAATGACTTCACTTCGCTCGTTTCTTCGGAAACCACTGATTTTTCAAAAATTCATACAACTGAGAAATCGACCCAATGATTAATACTACGAGTACCACGACGATTAAAAACGCAAAAAAACTGTATATCCAAAAATACAGACCCATTTGTAATACGTTCGGATTTTGCTCTACCATCACAATGAGCCATAACACCGCAAAAATGATAATGGATAAAAAGATGATTAGTTGCTTTCTTAATAATTTCTTCTCTTTTGTCGTTTTTTTCTTACTTCGTTGTTTAAGGGGGGATAACAAAACAAATACAATGACCCACCCTACCAACAAGGCGATACAGATAATTAACATAAAAGACAGGACATAATTGGTCACATCTAAAACTGGATTACCGTGTTGTGGCATCCATGCGTCCATATTCTTACATAGGTCGGCACAAGCCTCCATCATTGGTGTTAGGTAAAGATCTTGCCTACGTGTTTGTTGTAATACCAGTATCATAGCCCTGGATAACATATTAGGCATAGACGGTTGGTTAGTATATTCTGGTTGCAGAAAAATGAAAATAGCGAAACATAAATAGAATAAAACTACAATGCACATAATAAGAAAGTAAAATGGAATTTTCTTTCGTTTCATCTTGCATCCTCAATATGTCTACGAAGCCATAAACCCCAAATAGTAATAAACGGGATCATTCCAAAGGAAACAATCGTTACAGCGGATAATAAGGCGTTCCCATTATGACCTCCAAATTGGCCCATCATCGTTTGCCACACCATGGATGACATCAGTGAATTAGACTGGCACGCTATTGCGATACTCTTCATATAAGTCATGATCTGTTCCATAGTTAATACCGGATTAACCAAACAAATCAACACGGTCGCTGCTAGCATTAAAAATAAGAATGCCACTGTTCTCACGATCACGACAAACCAAGGGTTCCGCAAACTATTCCCTCCTCCCTACTAGAATTGCAAGCTCCATTTACTTCCCACTTTTTTTTCTGAATATGGTTACTCGGAAGACATGGCGTTTTTTAATAATGTGCCAGACGATAGCAAATAAGAGAAAAAAGGCAAAGAACTCATGGATAGCAAAAGCAAAGGTTGCATAAATAAAGGGAACAGAAGGCAAAAACCACAAGAGAAACCCGCTAAAAATCATTAGTAAGGAGGTAGTTAAATTAAAGCCACCAAAACCTTTCATCCCAATAGGAATCCATCTCCGTTTTGGGATCTTACTCGTCACCATTTGATAGACTTCATAACAAACAATAACTAACATCCATAGAACCCAAAAAACACCGACAATACGATGTGTAATATCTGCAAGCGCAAAGTGATCTCCAAATATCCAACTAAACTTCGCCCCAATAATACTCATCCCACTAATCATTAACAAAAATACTAAGATTGCGGATATCCAATGTAACATCATATCAAAGGGAGGGTTTCTTTTTCGTTTGCTCATGCTATCTCCTTTACTAGCTCGATTAATGGAAGATTAAATCAGTCCTTCTCTTGGTGTTTTTTCTTTCGTTCCGCACCTTTTTCTTTGATCAGACTGATAAAATAAGCGACTAAACTAATGACTAATATCAATACTAAGACCATTAAGATAATCTTAAATACGGTAACGATATTACTGAAAAGGTTATCATTACCTGCATCCTTTGAAACTTCAGAACCAGAGTTTTGTTGAGACTGATCCATACTTCCCATTGATTGACCGGAGTTCCCGTTGCTCTGCTCCTGCATTCCATTCGTTGAGCCGGAATTTTGTTGGTCCATAGAATTGGAATTTCCCGACTGACCATTTCCCAACGCCTGTTGTAACTGCTCGATGCTTTTTTTGATCTGATTAATTTCTTCCGCTGTACTTGTCGATTGATTGTTTGATTTATTCGATTCATCTGTTGTGCCGTCCGCGTTGTTGGAATTACTCCCCGTAACAATTTGCTTTAACTCATTCAAACTTTTCTCTATATTTTCAAAGGCTTTGATTGCATTAGATGATTGTGAGGATTGATTACTCGTCTCCGCTGATTTTTCCGTTTCCGATTTTTGCTCATTGGAGCCATTATTCGCCAACGTTTTTTTAAGCTCTTCCATTTCTTTTTTCAATACGTCTATTTCCTTTTGGAGATTGCTTATCGACGTTTCGGCCTGCACCCCATGAAAAGGGATAAAAAAACACAATGTCAGTAACAATATGATAGCTACACCGAACCTTGACATGTTTCCCCCTCCTAGCAACCTGTCCCTTATCTAATGACAAACAGCTATATTCTCATTACTCAGATTTGATACATCCTGTTAGTATACTATGAGTGAAATAGATGTTTATGATTAATGTTAGGTTTCCGGTGTCACGAAACAACAAAACCCCGAGGGATAATCCCCCAGGGTTAGACAACAATTGCAACTATCATTTTTTCCTTGTGTGACTTACATCATCGGATTTCCGTTCATCCCAACCCAGATAGGGCTTCTTTCCAGCTCTGCAGCTACAGCAAACAACCAATTTTCCTTTCCTTTTGGTGCCATAAACTGAACTCCTATGGGAAGTCCACCTTCGGTCAGATGTACCGGCACCGTCATAGCTGGTTGACCAGTTAAGTTGGCTAGTTGAGTAAACGGGGTAAAAGTTAAGCTAGGTAAAAACATATCGTAAACGAGACGCTGTTGTTCTTTTTTGGTTTTCCTAGCAATATGAATCAAGCGTTCTTTTATTTCCTCGCTCACTTCTAATTCCCCTAACCTAGGTGCAACATCTGCATTCGTAGGGGTTATGTAAAAGTCATATTCCTTATGTAAATCTGCCATTTTCGCACTAGCATTGTCCCATTCTGTCAAACTTTGTGTAAATTCCGAAGCTGTTACGTATTTTCCAGATTGATAAAGAGCCCATGTGATAAGTTCGACATCATCAAGTGTCACATCTCTTCCTAAGCCTTTTTCCATAGACTCAAGCATAGATGCAATTTCTCCGTTATTCATCAAGTAGTAGTTGTGCATTAAGCGCACCCCATCTACCCCATTGTCCTTTTCCTCCACATAGTGTCCCTCTTTTTCTAACCAGCTAACAACCTTTTGTACTGCCCTTTGTGCTTCAAAGCTTACTGGTGTGTCTACTGGCGATTTCATCGAAAAGGCAACTCGATATTTGCGCTTCGATTGTTTCATCGTTTCTTCTAAATAACTTCCTTCAAATAACGGTGTTTGAAAAGCAGCTTCTGGCTGAATCGTTTGCATCCAATCCAATAAAGCCGCACTATCCCGAACCGTACGTGAAACAGCAAAATCAATCGAAGCACCTTGCCACTGACGACCGACTCCCGGACCAACTGGAGTTCTCCCACGGGTTGGTTTTAGCCCGAATAGTCCGGTAAAGGAAGCAGGAATTCGAATCGATCCCCCTCCATCGCTAGCCCCCGCTAAAGGAACAATTCCAGAAGCCACCGCTGACGTTGCCCCGCCACTCGAACCTCCTGCATAATGCTCCGTATTCCATGGATTTTTGGTAGGACCATAAAGCTGTGGATCAGTGATATTTTTCAAGCCAAACTCTGGTGTATTCGTTTGACCAATAATCGAAAATCCTGCTGTACGGATTCGGGATACAAAGTTAGAGTCATGTTTGGCAACATGATTCTTCAACAGTTTAGCACCAGCAGTCAGCTTCTCCCCTTCGATAGCCTGCGAAATGTCCTTAAGGAGAATGGGTACACCAGAAAACGGGCCATGTTCTTTCCCAATTTCCTGCACAGCTTGTTCCTTTCTCGTTCGAATGACTGCTTGAAGCTCCGGGTTAACAGCCTCCAATCGTTCAAAAGCGACTTCGATTAACTCCTTAGGTGACACTTCTTTTTTCTCGACTAGTTCAGCTAAGCCTAGCGCGTCGTAGTTCATATATGTTTGGACATCCATCATTTTCACCCCTTAAAATTTGTAAAGTTCTCCCTAATTCATTTTTCCATATTTCGTTAATATTTTACACTTTTCATGTAATTCATGATAGAATATTGATTAATATTACAATAAAAGTTGAAATAAAAGGCGTGTGAACTTGATGAGAACGTTGCAATTAACCTTTGAAGATGCCATCGAGGTTTGTAAAGCTATATCCAATAAACACCGTATGGCTATTCTAAAACTATTAAGTGAGAGACCTCATAACGTAAATGAACTATCCGAAAGATTAGGTTTACCTTTTTCAACGACAGCGGTCAATGTCAAGAAGCTCGAGGATGTTCAGTTAATTTCAACGGAACTACTCCCCGGACGTGGTACTCAAAAAGTAAATACAAAAACCTACGATCAAATTATTATTGATATTGGTCCTAAGGAAACCAACCAAGGTCAAATGCTAACCTATGAGATGCCAGTTGGCGATTATGCAGACTGTCATGTTGAACCAAGTTGTGGCATTGTTGGACTGGATGATTACATAGGAATGCAGGATGATCCAAGGTCTTTTTACGAGGCAGAGCGAGTACAAGGTGAACTCATTTTCTTTCGAACAGGTTATGTCGAATACCGATTTCCGAATAGACTACCTTATGGAAAATCTGCAAAACAAATCGAATTTAGTGCAGAATTATGTTCAGAAGCACCTTTACATCGTTTAGATTGGCCATCCGATATTACGTTTTGGCTAAATGGACATGAATTGGGAACATGGACTTCTCCTGGCGACTTCGGGGGTGAACGAGGACTATTAACCCCTACTTGGTGGATGACCAATCACACCCAATACGGGCTATTAAAAAATTGGAAAGTAACAAACGATGGGGTCTATCTGGACGGCATGAAAGTATCCGACGCTTTCACTATTGAAACCCTTGCTATTCAAGATAAACCCTACATTTCCTTCAAAATCGGAATAAAAGAAGATTCCCCTAATCAAGGTGGATTAAATCTATTCGGATCTAAATTCGGAAATTACGAACAAGGAATCTTGATGAAACTGCAATATACAGATTAAGCAAACTCCTTCCACAACATGGAAGGAGTTTTTTATTACAACTTTTTATTTTTTATTATAATATTTATTGAAATAAAACATATATTTGTAATATAATATGTTTGCAACCTAAAACATTGGAAAGGAGTGAAACCGGATATCCATAATCAGATACTTTTTGATGATAGCTTTCATTCTCGTACTCATGACAAGCTGTTCGAACAACTCCAACCAAACGACGTACACCAACCCAGTATTCGAACCAGTTCTCGCCGATCCGGCTATCATTAAAGGAAAAGATGGTTATTTTTATGCGTATGGAACAGAAGATGCTTGGGGGGATCAGTCCGAAACAAAACTAGTACCCATCCTTAGATCTAGCAATCTCGTGGACTGGGAGTATGCTGGGGAAGCTTTTCAAACGAAACCTTCTTGGAAAGGATCTGGAAGTATTTGGGCTCCAGATATTACATTTTACAAAGAGAAATATTACCTTTACTATTCATTATCCATCTGGGGTGATGCTAATCCAGGAATCGGAGTAGCAGTTTCCGAAAAACCAAGTGGTCCGTTTCAAGATAAAGGAAAGCTTTTTACAAGTGAAGAAATTGGAGTAGCCAACTCTATCGATCCTTATTTCTATTTCGAAGACGATCAGCCCTACTTATTCTGGGGAAGCTTCCATGGAATATACGGAGTCAAGCTATCCGAAGATGGGCTTGCTGTCAGCGGAGAACCCTTCCAGATTGCTGGGGACGCTTTCGAAGCACCTTATATAATCGAAAGAAATGACTACTACTATTTCTTTGGGTCAAAAGGATCTTGTTGCGATGGTCAAAACAGTACGTACTATGTCGCAGTCGCCAGATCAAAGCAATTAGATGGACCTTATGTGGATCAAAATGGAGAGTCTCTTATGAAAAATGGTGGTACTACCATACTTGAATCCTCTGAATCTAGTAATTTTGCAGGACCGGGACATAATGCCATTATGCAAGACGATGAGGGACAAGATTGGATTGTGTACCATGCCATAGAAAAAGAGGAACCTCTATTATGGACAGGTGCAACAAGACGCCCACTCATGATTGATCCGATCATTTGGAAAGATGGGTGGCCAACGGTTGAAAAAGGACTTCCCAGTGAAACAGAACAGAATGGCCCTGTGATGAAAGATTGACTTTAGTTTACGAACATTTTGAAAGCGCTTTATATTTTTAGTGAAGAGGTGAATGAAATGGAAAAATGTAAAAAATGGCTAGGACTTGGATTGTTGTTAATCCTTATTAGCTTATTAGCTGCATGTAGTGGGAACGATGGTACGCCTACCACTTCTGATGAAGGTGGGGAATCAGATACATCCGAAATTTCCTTCTGGGCACCATTCTCCGGTCCTGATGGTCCGAAGATGAAGGAAATTGTGGACGCCTATAACAAATCTCAAGACAAGTACAAGGTTAATTTCCAAATTGTCCCGCAAACGGAATATTACAAAACAGTAGATTTGGCTTTCAATGGGGAAAAGAATATGCCAGATGTCCTGATCATGCACGGCGATCAAATCTTTACTTATTCGGAAAAAGATGTTCTGAAAAACCTCAATGATTTAATGGGAGATGTCATTACAAAAGAACAATATCATGAAAAGGGAATTGAAGGTGCAACCGTAAACGGAAATCTTTTTGGAGTCCCTTTAGATATTCATCCCCTTCTCTTTTATTGGAACAAGGACCTTTTTGAAGCAGCAGGACTAGATCCAGATTCTCCACCACAAACAAGAGAAGAATTTTTACAGTATGCCGAAAAGTTAACAGATACAGATAAAAACCAATATGGATTTGCTGTCCCTACGCTATGGCCACAGCAGTTTATTTTCCCAACCATCGTTGCACAGAATGGTGGACAGCTTTATAAAGACGGATCAGTAAACTTTACGTCAGATGCTGTTGTAAATGCTCTACAGTTTGAAAGAGACTTAATTGAAAAATACAAAGTATCCCCTGAAAACGTTCAACAAGATGGGGAAGTAACGTTATTCCTACAAGGTAAAAATGCGATGCACCTAAATGGACCGTGGATGCTTAAGCAATGGCAAGATGCTGGAATTAACTTTGGAGTTGCTCCTGTTCCGCAGTTAGGTACCGAACAACAAGCCGTTTATGCCAACTCTCATAACTTTGTCATTCCTAAAGATGTAAAGGAAAACAAAGTGGAAGGAATCACAGACTTCATTAAATATGTGGGAGACAACGGAATGGCTTGGGCAGAGTCCGGGCAAGCACCTGCATCCAAAGCCATTTATGAGAGTGACGAATTCCAAGAAGTGAACAAACAATCTCCACAAGTTGCCAAGCAATTTGATTATGTAACCTTTACTCCTGATGTAGAAAATTGGGGTCTAGCAACAGATCCACTTTTTGAAGCAATCAACCTTACATTACTTGGGGAAAAGAGTGCAGAAGAGGCTCTAGCGGAGGCACAAGAAAAAGCTACTAAAGCACTAAGTAATTAAACATCCACCAGAAAGATAGGCAAGTGATGAACTTGCTTGTCTTTCTTCTTTAAAGATGATTCCCTTAATTGAGGTGAAAAGGATGGCAAGTCAGAATAGGAAGAAAAACAAGAATCTAAACACTAAGTTCACATCATTTCTGTTTGTTCTTCCCTACCTACTTTTGTTTATAGGCTTTATGCTTATTCCACTAGTTTACGGGATTTACATTAGCTTTCATGATTATAACTTATTATCCAAAGAGCATCCTTTCATTGGATTTGCAAACTACGTAGAAATCTTCACACCAGATTCGGCTTTATCAACCATGTTCCTAGAAGGTCTTTGGAAAACATTTCAATTTGTCTTATACTCTGTTCCACTATTGGTTATTATCGGGCTGGCTTTGGCTCTGTTACTAAATGCATTACCTAAAAAAATAAGAGGATTATTTCGGACCATCTATTTCATTCCTTATGCGATTTCGGTTTCGGTTATATCTATTATTTTTCTATGGATTCTAGATACAAACTCAGGTTTTTTAAATATCTTCTTAATGAAGCTAGGAATGGATCAGCCTATCGCATGGTTAACGGAGCAACCCTTTGCTTGGGTATCTATTGTTGCCGCAACTATCTGGTGGACCATTGGTTTTAACATGATTATCTTTATAAACGCTCTTAATGAAGTGCCGGAGGAGTATTATGAAGCAGCGGCCATTGACGGTGCAAGTGCCTGGAGCAAGTTTGTTCACATCACATTACCAACGATACGACCGATTATGCTATTCGTCGTCATCACATCAACGATTGCATCGTTTAACGTATATGGTCAGCCCTATTTAATGACACGAGGTGGACCAGGCGACTCCACAGAAGTTCTTCTCATAGAAATTGTCGAGCAGGCGTTTACCCAACGGGAACTTGGTTCTGCATCAGCTATGGCGATTCTAATGGCCTTGCTTATGATGATTATCTCCGTTATTCAATTCAAAATCGCTAACCCAGCTAAAGACCTGCGGTAATATGTCAAGTCAAAATTAATTAAATATTTGATTATCAAGGTCCAAATTTATTAAAAAAGGCAACACGAAACTAGACCAGTAAAATATGTAAATTACTGGGAGTTTCGAAAAGGATTTAGAAGCTAGTTATGCTTCATTCATTCACGCTCCTTTTCGACGTGTAGACTTGGTGATTGCGTAGTAGCGCATCAACCAAACGTACTAATTTTCTTGCGGTTAAGACGAGTGCCCTTTTATGTTGGTGTTTTGGTACTTCTTTGTATTTCTTCGCGTAATACTCTTGGTACTCAGGAACTTGTCTTCTTACCGAGTTGGCGGCTTCAACAAGGTAATATCTAAGATACTGATTCCCATTACGAGATAGCGAAGTATCTTCAGCTGTAAAGCGTCCTGATTGATTTTTACGCCAATAGAGGCCCGCGTATTTAGCAATCTTTGTCTCATCATCAAAGCGTTCAATTTGGCCAATTTCAGCAATAATGCCAGCAGAAAACACAGGTCCAATGCCAGGGATAGTTTCAAGTGTTTCGGTTAATCCAGCCATGATTCGTTTTATGGCTTTATCAATCTCTTTTATTTGTTTCTGAAGTGTGCGAATCACTTCAATAGTGGTGCCAAGGATGAGATCAATAGAATCTTCAACAACCTTATCTAATCGATAGGAAGAACGGACAGCTTTTTGAATGGATCTCGCTACACATTCGGGATCTCCAAAACGATTTTTCCCTTTCTCTTGAAGGAATGCAGCTAGATCTTCCAATGGCATTTGTGACAGTTCTTCCAAGCTAAATTTCTCGAAAAAGAGTTCCATCATCGCATTACCAAAAACGGAAGAGTCCACTTCCTCTTGAAAGGTATTGCATTTGAAACTCAAGTGTTGGAGAAAGTGCTGCTTTTCTTTTGTCACTTGATGAACGAGTTGATATCTTGAGCGTGTAAGTTGTTGGAGCGCTATATATTGGCTCTCTTTAACAACAGACATATTGGCCCGGCCAAAGCGAAGATAATCGGCGATAACAAACGCATCAATCTCATCGGTTTTGTCCATATCGCTATAACTCTTCTTAAAGTTCTTTATCTGTTTGGGATTCATAACAAAAACTTGTGTACCAAGTGCCTTGAGTGACTCGTCATTATGAAAAAACATAGATGGATGAAAGCTATAAACCGACGTAGACTCAAGACCGATTTTGAGTGTATCAACCTTTTGGCCTTTTACACACTCTAATATAGAATTTCGTAATTCTGTAGCACCTGGTAAATCATTGGATACGGTGAAGGTTCTGAGTTTGTCTCCTTCACCATTTAGTAAACAAACCTTGATATCAAAAGAACTAACATCTAATCCAGCAAATAATTTCATGGGGGATACCCTCCTTTCAAATGAGAATCATTGGTACTTGTTTCTTGGACGCCCTGAGATATCCCTAGTGTGAACGCCGATCAGCAACCTCGTGTATCAGTACTATCCTTGGTTCGAAAGCCGCCCTAGAGCTACTAACATCTAGGTTCGAATACCAAGGTGCACAGCCTGCGAGTAGGAAGTTCCGCACGTACACTGGGAAACAGTCTTGAAGTGTGGTCGAGCCACAGGAGGAGAAAGAATTGTCCCAAATGATCCTAAAACCATTATCTAGAAATATCTCAGGGTGTCCAAGACTTTTTGACATAGAAAGCAGGGAAATTGTAAAGATTGAAGGCTCTTAATAGAGGGCCTAAACATAATATACGAGGAGGTAAATAAGATGAAAAGCCCTGGCAAAAAAACATTACTAATCTTATTAGCAACCGTTATGGCTATTTTGTTCCTTATTCCGATCGTTTGGATGATCTCCACCTCCTTCAAAAGTGACTTTGAAGCAATAGCTGGTGGGTTGAATTGGATCCCTAAACAATTCACCTGGGAGAATTACACGTACACCTTATTCTCCGATATGATTACGGTACCTATTTTTAAGTGGATGTTTAACTCCATTTTTGTAGGAATCGCTGGTACTGCGATTATCGTTGCCGTGGATGCAATGGCCGCATATGGTCTGGCAAGATTAGATGTGCCATTTAAGAAATTCCTATTTCCTTTATTCATCAGTACATTAATGATCCCTTTTGTCATTACATTTTTACCGATGTACATGCAATTTAGCCAATTAGGCCTCTTAAACACGTATGCAGCATTAATTTTCCCTTATACGGCCAATGCATTTGGAGTGTTCCTACTGTACCAATTTTTCAGAGGGTTCCCGAAAGAATTGGAAGAAGCAGCTGTCCTAGATGGTGCAAACAAATGGAAGATTTTCACTAGAGTCGTTCTTCCGTCAGCCCGACCTATCATGTGGACATTAGCGATCTTTTCCTTTATGCAAATCTACAACGATTTCCTGTGGCCACTAGTCGCAACAAATACACCAGAGATGCGGACGATTACAACAGGAATTGCCATTATGCAACAAGGAAGCTTTGTTTCCTCCTTCGGAAAACTGATGGCCCTAACAACGATTGCTACTGTACCAATCTTGATTCTATTTTTAATTGGACAAAAACAACTCATAAAAGGAATTACGCAAACTGGGATTAAATAACAGCGGAGGTATGACAAATGGCAAACTTACAAAACGAATATCCTAGACCCCAATTCAAACGAAGCGAATGGGTAAATTTAAACGGAGATTGGAATTTCGCTATTGATGATGAAAATAAGGGGTTAACAGAAAAATGGTATCAATCCTTCCCTACAGGAAAGAAAATCATCGTACCCTTTGCCTACCAAACAGAAAAAAGCAGCATTGGAGATCCGAGCTTTCATGATGTGGTTTGGTACCAACGACACTTCACCATTCCGAAAGAATGGGAAGGAAAACAACAGCTTCTTCATTTTGGGGCTGTTGACTATCGAGCTTGGGTCTATGTAAATGGAGAACTACTCACCTTTCATGAGGGGGGGCATACGCCCTTTTCAGTAAATATGACTAATGCCCTTAAAGATGGAGAAAACTCCATAGTGGTTCGTGTCGAAGACCCCTCAGAGGATGTCACCATCCCGAGAGGAAAACAATATTGGCACGAAAAGCCTGAATCGATATTTTACACGAGGACAACAGGAATCTGGCAAACCGTATGGATGGAACCCGTTGAACCTAGCAGAATAGATTCTATCCGATGGACACCTGACATTGATCGCGGTGACATCGATTTAGAAACGGAAATTATAAATAACACAGGTGCAGACTTGCAATTGCAAGTAGATATTTATTTCCGCGGAGAAAAGATCGTTTCGGAGAGGATCTCAACCATAAACGCTTATATAAAAAGAAGCTTCCACATAAGAAATAGGTGCACAGACCGGAGTAATATTCACGGTCCTGGTTGGTATTGGTCCCCTGAACATCCTAACCTGTTTGATGTTCATCTCTCTTTATTAGATGGAGACAAAAATTTAGACCGTATTGAAAGTTATTTTGGTATGCGAAAAGTTTCTATAGAAGATGGGAAATTTATGCTTAATAATAAGCCTTACTACCAAAAGCTTGTCTTAGATCAAGGGTATTTCCCAGAAAGCTTATTAACGGCTCCATCAGATGAAGCACTCAAGAAGGATATTATTCTATCCAAAGAAATGGGCTTCAATGGAGCTCGAAAGCATCAAAAAATAGAGGATCCGCGCTATCTCTATTGGGCTGATAAACTTGGTTTCCTCGTTTGGGGAGAAATGGCCAACTGCTCAGAATATAGTGAAAAGGCTGTTCAGCGGATAAATGCAGAATGGATAGAAGCTATAAATAGAGATTATAACCACCCAAGCATAGTTGCCTGGGTTCCATTAAATGAAAGCTGGGGTATATCAAGAGTAGCTCACGAGACGCAACAACAAGATCACTCATTGGGGATGTATTATCTAACAAAGTCCCTCGACCAAACACGGCCCGTTCTGTCCAACGACGGATGGGAACATACCATATCGGACATTTGCGGGATTCATAATTACCGTTCCGCTGAGGAGCTGAAGGAACTTTATCAAACTGTCGATTCTGCAGTTGAATCGACCCCATCTGATCGTAGAATTTACGCAAAAGGATACAGGTACAATGGTGTCCCAATTATGCTTACAGAATATGGCGGTATCGCCTATAAAGTAGATGATTCAGATGGCTGGGGATATTCAGCTGTAACATCAAGTGAAGAGCTCCTAGCTGAATACAAAGCTTATACAAACGCTCTGTTTGCATCACCCATTATTAGTGGTTTTTGCTACACACAATTAACCGATGTGGAACAAGAAATCAATGGTCTGTTAACGTATGACCGAAAACCAAAATGTGATTTATCCGAAATTAAAAAAGTGAATGATCAAAGAAAAATGAAATGGTGAGACTATTGTGAATAGGGTAGTCTCGCCTATTCACGTTTTTGAACTTTCCTGCATAACATGTAAGTGAAAACTTTTTTAAAAAAGTTGTTACAATTTTGTGAACGGTATGTTATGATACATGTAAGCCCTTACATAAAGAAAGAGTAAAGTCATCTTGTAGAGGAGAATGGACATGGTTTTAATGGTATTTTTACTAGCCTATTTAATTCTTTTTAGCATTACACCTGTTTTCTTATGGCTGCGTAACAAACGAACAATGGCTTTAATACAGATTCCTTTCATGATTGGAGCTTGGCTAGCTTTTATGAAAGCGTCAACCAATGGAATAGGTCCAAATGAAACGTATCTTTGGATTTTGTTCTATGGTCATCTCGTAGTCGGCCACATTTCTACTGTTATGTTGCTTGTAGGAAGCAAATTGTTAAAAGGGAAAGTAGGAACAGTGTCCCGCTCTGCAGAAGCTTAACTCTTAATGGACTGTAAGTGCTGCAGTAACCCTGTGTTATGGTTGTGTATCCCCAAACTATAAATATGTACACTTTGCTGGCGAATCCTCGCCAGCACTTTTTTTGTTCTCACTTCAAGGTTTCGATAAATGTATATAATCCTTCGTATAAAGAAAAAGCGTTGGGTTTTACAGCTTGATTCTTGGAATCTAACAGTCTCCAGTTCATTTCGATTTGAATACCAAAAACCCCTGTTTCTCGGTGAACGGTTGAAGATACTGTATGTGGGAAAGCTGCTGAAAAGACATGATCCACTTTTACATGGCTCACCTGATGAGACGCCAAGATTTCGTTCAGCCTCTGGATCTTCTCCTCTTCCCCGTTGATGTTCTTTCCTTTGCCCGTTCCAATATCTACGAAATGGGACCTTCGATCAGACATAATATGAAGGTCTAACACATACTGAATGTTGTGTTCTTTTACCAAGTTAACCATCTCGTCTTTATAGGCATGAGCTTCATCGTAATTCGCATCGTCTTTCTGATTCCTCGTTTTGTACATGCAAAAGCAATCTGTATCTTCCTTTAGAAGCATGACAAAAGGGCCAGTCAGATACTCTCCCACTTTCTCCTGGTTATTTCTCCACTGCTCCACACTATGCGGAGCAGATAAGAGAATAGGATAGCTTCCTTTTTCTATATGGAACCCTCTATCATCGGAGAAATCTTCTGAAATAAATTGTTGTTCTAGCTTTTCCATTCGTTCTTTTGAATAGGGCATATACATTCCTCTTTAAGAATTTGAGATTTGATTTCGAACTTGGGAAAACGTTACAAATATCGATATCGGGATGAGCAAAACACATAAACCAAATCGCGTTACGATGGAAAATTCATTTAAAGCGAATGCAGCTAAAATGGTTGCTAACACCGGAATGAATTGAATGTTATAGTTTTTCCGGAACAGATACCAAACGTCTCGTTTCACTTCTACAACGTGATGAATATCTGGAATTCCTAGCTCACTTCGTAAATGTACTGGAATTCCAATTACTAGATTGACTGCTCCTTCAGATGTAATGATATTTGTTTCCTTCAGAAGTTCCTTAGACTCTAACGCTAATACCCGTGCTTTAATAGCTTTTCCATTTGCTTCAATCACAATATTATCTGTTTCTTCGATTCCTAGTAGGTTCATGGCGCTCGGAGTTAAACGAACCGCATTACTAGCTTCATCCGAAGAATACGGTCGAATGACTTTAAAGCTTGTACTCGTTTGCCCGATAACCGTTTCCAAGCATTTTGCGATGAACCTTCTCCAGATGCTCGGCTTTTTCGTAACGGTATCATAATCAGGATATAAACCAATGGATGGAAAGCCTACTTGCTTTAACATCCGGTTCATTTGTACCTTTTCCGTGTAGTTCAGCGAATTAACTTCCTTTTCCCCAATATAGTTTTCTTTGAAAAACTGTTCTTGCTCTTCGTTCCAAACACCTTTCGCTAAAAAGGCATCAAAATAATACCGATTAATCATATCAGGCGGATTTTCTAGCTGAAGGAATTCTCTTTGTTTATAGTTTAGTTTAATCGTATCGTTCTCGATACTCGGATTGACCACGAACTTTCCCGTTGGAATTGGCATAACATCCCCTGTAATGTGATTAACTAGAACGTGCTGTTCTACTTTTTGATTCAATTGTTGGAATATATCTTTAGACACTTCCACATTGTGATACTTAATTTGTTGGACCGTTTGTTTCCTAACCTTCGTAAAAAGAAAGCTTTTAATCTTAGAAACTTCGAGTTCTTCTCCTGCTTCAGCCTGGAATAGGTTGAAAGAAGAACGTGTTATCGCAAGTTCACTTTCTGATATACGGCCGTTCATCATAATCGTACACGTCCGACTTTTTCCACTTGCCTTGTGGGTGATGGTCACTCGTTCATTCTCCATTAGCCCCTGTTGCAGAGCTGTATGAGGATGTATATCAATTCGGTTATGTGGTGCAATTCTAGCTGAACTTCTAGTCGAAATTGTTAGTTTGATTGTTTCTGTAAATTTTGCCATTGTCGTCTCCGTTTGTAAGTTGTTCATTTGTCTCTATTTTACCTTAGGGCATGCAGATGGAACAGAATAAACTAGTGAAAAAAAAGAGGGTGGTAGCGAACTACCACCCTCTTCCCACTATACAAATATCAACCACAACACAAACGTAACAAGTATCGCCACAATCCCTTGCAGAAGAGTAGCCGCCGTCTGTGCCTTATAAGCTTGCGTTACCGACATCCCACTAAACTCTTTCACAACCCAGAAGTAACTATCATTCACGTGAGATACAACCATCGCTCCAGCTCCCACTGACATAACTACTAGCGCTAATGGAACAGCGCCTTCAATTCCTACTTCAACTAACAATGGAGCAATCAAAGTAGACGTGATGACTAACGCTGCAGTAGAAGAACCTTGTGCGGTTTTCAACGCTGCGGCAATTAAAAATGGAATAAAGACGAATAATGCTCCACCTACAATTCCACTATCCGCAAAACCTTGAATAAATTCTGCAACAGGTGTTGCTTTAATAACGGAACCAAAGGCACCACCGGCACCTGTAATCAAAAGAATGGGTGCAGACTCTTTAATCCCTATTCCAACCCAATCTGTTAGCGTTTCTTCCGAGAAGTTTGGAAGCAACAAGAAAGCGAATAATATACCTACTAATAGTGCGACAACTGGAGCACCTAAGAATAAGAAAATTTCTGCTATAGTTCCAGTCCAGCCTGCAAAGGAAATTACGGAGCTAATTCCGATGAGTACAATTGGTACTAAGATTGGTGCAAACGATTTAAAGGTAGAAGGCATTTCACCAAATTCTTTAATGATCGCATCGTAATCATAGTTTGCTGTATCTTGATCTTCGCCCTCTACTTTAATTTTTGTACCTACTTTCATCGCCCAAATATAACCGGCAATGATAACTGGGATCGCTACAATAAAGCCAAACAAAATCACCGTTCCTAAATAGTTCTCGGCACCGATGTTCCCAGCTGCAGCGATAGGGCCAGGAGTCGGTGGTACTAATGTATGTGTCGCGAACAAGCCAGTAGATAAAGCAATCGCCATCGATGCCACAGCTACTTTCGCTCGCTTTGCTAGCGCTTTCTTTAAAGAAGATAAAATGACATATCCAGAGTCACAAAACACCGGGATACTTACAATTCCTCCAATAAGACTCATTGCTAATTGCGGACGTTTTTCTCCAACGATACGAAGCACGACTTCTGCCATTCTAAGTGCAGCACCCGACTTTTCTAGGATAACACCAATAATCGTACCGAAAATAATAACGAGACCAATGCCTCCCATTAATCCCCCAAATCCATTGTTTACGGCTGCCACAACATCCGCTAACGGTAGACCTGCAATAATACCAATACCAAACGCTGCGAATAATAAGGATAAAAACGGATGAAGTCTTAACTTGGCTGTTGCAAAAATTACAAATAAAACCCCTAAAGTAATAACAATTATAAGTCCGAAACCTTCCATTCTCTCACCCCTTCATATTTTTAAAAAAATGGATGACACGCCTTGTCTGTGAAAGCAACAATTCATCAGCCTGAGCCATACAGTCCTCTAGGTTCATCGGGCGATCTGTTATCGCGAAACTGCCTATGAATAAATCATGTAATGTCTCAGATCCCTTTCCTAAACTGCCGGATAGAAGGATAGTTGGCACATGATGCTTTTTAGCAAGCTGCGCCACATAGCTAGGTGCTTTTCCATATAATGTTTGCTCATCACTTTGACCTTCCCCTGTAATAACTAGGTCTGCGTCAGCAATCTCTTTCTCTAAACCGATTGCACCTGCAATCAGTTTTGCACCTGAATCCAGTAATGCACCTAATGATAAAAAGGCAAATCCTAATCCTCCAGCTGCACCTGAGCCTGGATGTACTTGAAAGGATGTATCTAGCTGCTCTTCTACTAAACTTGCAAAACGCCCTAATGCTTCATCTAATTGAGTAATTTGGGCTGCAGTCGCTCCCTTTTGTGGCCCATAAACAGCTGTAGCACCGTTTTTCCCACAAAGTGGATTATCCACGTCACAAGCAATTTGAAAACTTGCATCTTGGAGTCTACCATCCAGATGTTCAAAGGAAACTTTATCTATGTCGTATAGATCCTTTCCAAATATACCGCTTTCTTTCCCTTTTTTATCCCATCCCTTCATACCTAATGCTTGAAGCATACCTAAACCACCGTCATTCGTTGCACTACCTCCCAAACCGATTACAAAAGAGGAACAGCCTTTATCAAGAGCATTTTTAATGACTTCCCCAATACCATAAGAGGTTGTCACTTCCGGATTTCGCTCATCAGGGGGCACTTGAACTAAGCCTGCAATATTCGCACATTCGATAACGGCAGTATGGTTTTGAACAATGGCATAGTGGGTATCCACATCATCCCCTAGCGGCCCTTTACAACGAAGGAAAACTTTTTCCCCTTCTGCTGCGGTTAATAAGGCTTCTAGTGTACCTTCCCCTCCATCCGCCATAGGCATAATCTTTGTTTGTACAGCAGGGTCAACCTCCCATATTCCCCTTTGAATCGATTTTGCCGCTTCTACTGCTGTTAAACTTCCCTTAAATGAATCAGGTGCAATGACGATTTTCATGGTAAACTCCTTTATTCTTGTTAGTTACTCTCATTAAACCGAAAAATGTATCCGCTTACAATTATACGAATGCCTAAAATAGTACTCGTCTATTCGTGGACTTTTTAGGCAAATGCACAAACATATTTCAAGTGGTAATGTAATAGGTGCAGCAGAAAAGCATCTTGAAATTTCCGTGGATCAAGACCAACTTTTTCTTTAATTTGATCTAAACGATAGAATAATGTATTTCGATGGATGTGCAGCTTTTCAGCTGTTTCTTTCACTTTAAAGTCATTAGACAGAAATAGCTCTATGGTTCGCAAATACTCTGGGTCTAATTCTTTCATCTTTTTTTCATAATCCATACAAATAGATTGATAGGTATCCTTCGATAAGGAATCGATAATCCGTTCCACTTTCCATTCCTGAATATTAGTAAGAGATTTATCATCCGGTTTCGCAAAATAAAGGGCCTGTTTCGCTTGAAAGTAGGAATTTCTAATACCAGATATTCCGTATCCTGCATCGCCTATCCCTATCCGAATGTTATTCCATTTCCCTATAATTTTCTCAAAGAAAGGATTAAGGTGCTGTTGTTGATGGACACAACAAATCAATTCCTCGCCGTTCAATGGAAGAAATAACTGAGGAGTGATTCCATACCTTTTAAAATACATATTGATTTTTTCCTGTACCTCTTCCCCAACATTTCCTGTGAACACAATAACCTTCCACCAGTCTTCTAGATCAACCTTTAATGTATATTTCGCTTCCTTCTCTAAGCTTTCTTCGTCCATTCCAAGTGGATGGAATAACTGTTGGAGCCAATTAGCCCATTGCCTTTCCAAATAAAAGCTTTGCTTTTGTTCATAAATCTGCTCAATTGCGATTTCCACAGACGCTCGGGTTATACCAGCTAACTTTTCTACATGGTCCGGATCTCCCGTCACTCCAACGACACCGATTATCTCTCCCTGATGTAAGATAGGAAGGTTTGCACCTGGTTTGGTACCAGAAAAATGACTCACATCTTCCTCTGTCAAAATTACAGCTTGATTCGTATCTAAAACACGTACGGCCCCTGAATGGACTTGATCTATCCGGGTTGGGTCTGAACTAGCGACAATTTTTCCTGACTTGTCCATAAGATTCATCGGTACATCCAAATACGGATGTAGACGTTGTACAATTTCTGAACCAAGTTCTTTCGTGAGTTTCACTTTTTCTCCCCCTTATACGTACCTCGTGACAATCTCTACTCCAATATACAGTGCTTGCACAAAAAACAATAGCCCCCAAAACACGGCTGGGATCCAAGTGGTCTTCTGCAAGATTGCCGCATCCCCCGCTTCTTTCGGGCTCTTCATACTTATATACATAATATGGGCCGCACTTAAAATCGATTCTAGCAAAATGATAGAGGACAGGATCATACTGCCATGGAAAATCACTTGCTCCAATTGGTAGTGAAACAGCATGTAAAGCAATGCAGCAAAACTAGCCGACCAAAGAATGCCATACAAGTTTCGAGTCCACAGGATGGTCGTGCCCACAACTAAACAAAGGAAAAAGATCATAACAAGCTGATGTTTTCCTTGATCGATAAAATAAAATAGACCAAACGCTACGACTGACGAACCGGTATATCCTGCATACGTTGATAGAATTCGACTCCATCGAGAAGAGGAACCAACCAGAGCTGATCCAGACGTATCAGGATGAAGCTTAATTGAATGTCCCTTCCCTCCCGTGACCTTTGCAACAAAAATGTGAGAGAATTCATGAATAACTGTATTTAGTATGCGAAGATTTGTTCCGAGAAAAGGGGTTTTCATGAGGAAAAACGCGAGTAATAGATAGAGAATGAGTTCCATGTTGTCCTCCAGGGTTTTTAATAACAGAGTTTCCTTCTTATATGAAAGCTAATCAAGTGAACCAAAACAGATTCAACATCTTACTTTACCTATAATTAAATAACCCCCTTTTTCTGTCAAAGGGGGCTATCCATTGCTTTAATCTACCCATATTTTAATTTAACTTCAATAAGTACAAGCCTAAATAGTATTTTAGAATTTAAACCAACCCATGTTTGGGTTGGTTTAAAAGTTAGGTTAAAGATTTCTCCCTTTTTCAAATGGTGGAAGCAAGTCCTTATGAGCCTCAAGTAATTCATCTGTCATATCCCAGATCTCTGCTAAAGAAAGAACGGAACTCGTATGTGGATCCAACATGACCGCTTGATAAACATAATCTACATTGCCAGTTAATACGGCTTCCACTGTCAATTTTTGAACATTGATATTCGTTAGATTCATTGCCGCTAGCTGTGGTGGTAGATCCCCAATATGAGTAGGTTGTATGCCTCGTTTATTAACTAAACATGGAACTTCCACACACGCATCTGTTGGCAAATTTGTAATTAAATTGGAGTTGATGACATTCCCCCAAATCTCAATGGTGTTACCAGTTTCTACCGCATGAATGATTGGGGCACCGTATTCATGACTTGTTTCTGTTTCTATTTGTTCATTCCTTTCGATTTTTTCCTTAGATGCTTGGAAATGTTTTAAATTTTCTTCACTTCTACGAATATATTCATCAATTGGGATATCAAACTCCTTTATAAGACCGTCCCTTTTTATAAAATAAGGAGTGTATTCCGACATATGCTCGCTTGACTCCGTTATAAAGTAATTTAACCGTTTCATCATTTCAAAACGGACTTTATCCTTTTTATATATTTCCTCATCATCCATTGCCTCCCACAACAACGGGTAGAGGTCCTCACCATTTCTTTTTAATTCTAAAAACCACGCCATATGGTTAATTCCTGCTACTTTTATTTCAACTTCTTCTAAAGGAATATTTAAATAGGAAGCAATTTCTTCTGTCGTATTTTGAACACTATGACACAGCCCTACTGATTTTATCGATGTAGATTTTTGTATGGCATGCATAATCATCGCCATTGGATTGGTGTAGTTCAGTAACAAGGCATTCGGGCAGACCTCCTCCATGTCACGACATATCTCCAATACAACTGGAATTGTTCTTAAAGCGCGGAAGATTCCTCCTACACCTAATGTGTCAGCAATCGTTTGCTTTAATCCGTATTTTTTTGGTATCTCAAAGTCCGTTACCGTAGCTTCATGCATCCCGACCTGAATTAAATTAATCACATAATCAGAATCCTTCAATGCCTCTTTTCTATCTAGAGTGGCCTCTACTCTTGCACCTTCCCCACCCTGTTGGATGAGAGACTCTGTCATTTTCTGTGCAGTTGCTAGCCGTACTGGATCAATATCAGTCAATGAAAAAAATGTACTCTTTAATTCAGAGTAACTTAATATATCTGAAATTAATCGATTTGCAAATACAACACTACCTGCACCGATAATAGTTACTTTCGCCATAATACTAGTACCTCCTAATAATTATCCTTTAATGGAACCTGAAGATAGTCCTTTAATAAAATATTTTTGCAAGAATAGAAATAATAGGACCATTGGAAGCATCGCCACGATAGCAGCCGCTGCTACTAGATTTAGATTATTCGAGTTTTGTCCGAAGAAGCCCGATAATGCCACCGTTAAGGTCTGTACTTCTTCCGCCTGTAAGAAGAAAATCGCAAATTGGTAGTCATTCCAAATAAACACACAGGAAATGATTAGAATAGATGCCGTTACTGGCTTTAATAACGGAAACACCACTCTAAAAAATATCGCTAATGTCCCCGCACCATCAATTCTTGCCGCTTCCTCTAATTCTTTAGGAATGGTCGATCGAATAAATCCAGAGTATAAAAACACCGTCAGAGATATATAAGCCGCTACATTATTTAAAATAGCGATTTCATGTGTATTCATCATCCCAATATCCACTACTAGTTGGTAAAGAGGAACTAGTGCGGTTAAGGGAGGGATGACCATGATCGCAATAAACAACATGAAGATAAAACGATTAAGCTTTGTTTTTCTTCTTGCTAACGGATAGGCCGCCATAGATCCTATGAAAATAAGGAGTAAAGCTGAAACAAAGGTAATGATTGTTGTATTCCACAAAGCATTACCCAAGTCAGCCATGATCCACGCTTCTTGGAAGTTAGACCAGCTCCAGTTACTAGGAAAAATCCATTTTGAGCTAAAGTCACCTTTTGCTTTTAAGGAGGTGGTGATCAAGATGTAAAAAGGAATGAGATGGACAATGGATATGGCAGTCGCCAATCCGGTTAACAACCGTTTCTTTCGAATACTTTCATAAACCATTACGCTTCTACCTCCTTACGCTTGAAAAATACCAATGCTGTAATACTCAAAATTAAGATAATAATCGCCATTAATACCCCTTGAGTTGCCGCATAGCCCGCATCTTGTCGTGAGAAATATAAATCATACATGAAAGTGGACATAGATTGTGATGCATTTCCTGGTCCCCCACCTGTCAAGGCGATGACAATGTCAAAGAGCTTTAATCCTCCAATGATATTAATTACCATATTGATTGTAATAGATGGCATCAACAATGGTAGTGTAATGTTTTTAAATTGTTGCCATGGAGTAGATCCATCTATTTGAGCCGCTTCATAGAAATCTCGTGGTATGCTTTGTAGGCCCGCCAAATAAATAATCATCGCAATACCAACAAACTGATACGTGTTAACAAATACAATAATCCATATATTCATATCCGGATTTCCAAGCGAATTAATCTTATCTAATCCTAATAGCAAGAGGACATCATTTAACGCACCACCTTGATAGGCAAAGAAGAAATACCAAATGTACCCCATTATAAGCGGACTAATGATGACAGGTAGATAAACTACCGTCCTAGTAAAAGCCTTCATTTTGATACTCTGATTTAATAAGAGCGCATAAAGTAAGCCAACGATATTTTGAAACAGGGTGCTTCCTATTCCATAAATCAACGTATTTTTCACGACTAACCAAGTATCAGAATCTGCAAGCATTCGTTTGTACTGATCTAACCCAATATAATCGAAGGTTTGGGAAAAGCCATTCCAATTTGTAAAGGAGATAAATATCCCTTTCCCAAATGGGTAAAGAATAAAGATGCAAACTAGTAATACGGCTGGTGCGTACATCCACCATAAAGAAGAACGAAAAGACGATTGAAATTTTTTCCGTTTAAATGAATTCATATTTTACAACTCCTATAGCCGTAATGGAAAGGACTGGACGTGCAGCCCCTTCATTCATGGACTACTCTTGATTTCTTAAACGAGTGTATTCCTCACCCATTTTCTCTGAAACTTCTTCTGGTGTTAGCTTTCCAGATAACAGCTCCTGGCCAGTTGATCCCATAACATCCCACATACCGCTAGGAAGATAAATTCGATCAAAGTATGGTTGTACTTTAACGTCTGCATATTGCTCGTAATAATTGGCGTAGTAATTATCCGCATCAACATTCGTCAGCCCTGATGGTAAAGCAGTTCCCTCAGCAATTTTTTTTGCTATTTCTGGACGCGATATATATTCAATGAATTTTTTCGCTTCTTCTAAGTGTTCGGAATCCTTCCAAGCAGCCATCGTATGACGCTCCCCACCTATCCAGCTTTGGACACCTCCATCGTGAATGGCGGGCATTGGAATAACCCCTAATTGAATATCTGGGTTCAACTCTTTAATGGCTGGCCCTAGCATTCCTCCACCGATAATAAAGCCGATTTTACCCTGTGCCATTAATTGATTCATTTGGTGGTTTTGTGCGGTTAGGACATCGACATTTAACAGCTCATTATCCTGCATTTCTTTTAGCTTTTTTGGTAAAAAGGTATAGTTAGACCAATCAAAGCTTCCATTTAGTAACTCTTCCTCATAATTGTGTTCCTCATGGGTAACGAGAAGAGGTGTAGCAAATTGATCAAAATATTGTCCAAGAGCAGACTTATCTGAACCAGCAAACCAAAGCGGAGTTACATCTTCCCCACTTTTTTCCTTAATTGTTTCTAGAGCCGTCATAAACTCATCAAACGTTTGCGGTGGTTGGATTGAATACTCCTCCAATAAAGTCGCATTATAGGTAATTCCATCTTTTGCTTGATTAAGAGGAAATGCATAAACTTTTCCATCCTCATCCGTTAAAATGGGTTCCATTGCCGGATCCAAGTATTGGACCCAATCCATATCACTTAAATCCGCTACATATTCTCCATATCTATTTTTTGCCCATCCATGTGTATCGAATAAATCTGGCATATCGTTAGCCGCCATCTTGACACGCAACATTCCTTCATATTCTTCTGCCGGGAAATTCTCTTCTATGTTTATTTCTGGGTATTCCTTCTCAAAATTTCCAATAACCTCGGTAAGTGTCTCTTGGTCCTCCGTGTTGGTAACGGTAGAAAATAAAGTTAACGTGGTCTTCGCATCAGAAGTGGAATTGTTATTCGAACAGCCTACTAGTCCCGTGACAATAGAACAAAGTAAGAAACAAAAAACGAAGCTCTTTTTCATAATTGCCCCTCCATTGATTTGAAATAAGATAATCAAGCAACAAAAAAGAGGATTTTCTTGATAGGAAAAAGTAACTATTTTATAATATAGTCACTCCTTTGCGGAGATGGGGTTCACAAGTCCTAGATGCAGTGATGCCCGTCACTACAATCGTATCTAGGCTTGTTATCCTCTTTTTTTATCCTTCACTCGCTGCTTTTTTGCTTCGCTATATAAGCATCACCCCCTAAATGTAACCGTTATCATTTTTCTCGACAGAAAGCTTTCTTTTATATTTTTTCTTGAAGAATCCCACAGCTATCTCTAACCATCAATTCTGTAGGAATGGTAACCTTGTAAGGAATATTACGACCATCCATTCGATCTAATAGGAGCTTTACTGCAGTTCGTCCCATTAGCTCTGTATGTACTCTAATGGTGGTTAGTGAAGAGCTAGCGAATTGCGCCATTTCTATATCATCGAAGCTAACCAATGCTACATCCTCTGGAACTTTTAAACCGGATTCTTGTAAAGCTCGTAATGCCCCAACTGCCATAGGATCACTGGCTACCACAAAAGCTTCTGGTAGCTTTTTAGATGAGATAGCTTTTTTCATTAGTTGATAGCCATCTGTCATGGTATAATCCCCGATATATACATTAGACTTCTTAAATAGATTCTTTTCTCGCAAACGGCTCTCAAATGTAATTTGCCTGTCATCATTCAAACAATCTTGCACTGTGTTTGAATGCTCCATTTGTTTTCCACCAATAAAACCTAAATTTTTGTATCCATGGTTTAGTAAGTGGTCTATAACTAGAATAGTAGCCTTCTTAAAATCAACCACAACAGCATCATATAAAGAGTCGTCTGGCGAGTAGTCCACATATACAACTCTTTCGGGTGATATGCCCATCTTTTTTACAAGTGTTGGATTTACTCTTCCGATTACAATTAATCCGTCTAAGTCTTCCACTAGAGGAATCTTGCTGTAATCATGGAGTCGTAAAATGTTGGTCTGAGAAATCCCGTGTTTATTAGCCTCATTTTCTATCCCTTGCCTTATGGAGAGAAAATAAGGATCACTCAGTTCCTCTTCCACGGATTGGCATAAGAAAATACCTAGACTTAATCCTTTTCCTTTTTTCTTTCTAGATTGTTTCGTAATGTACTGTAATTCCTCCGCAACTTTCCATATCCTTTTTCTCGTATTTTCTTGAACTGATAACGTTTCGTCATTATTGAGTACCCTTGAAACCGTGGAGATTGACACGTCTGCCTTGTTTGCGATATCCCTAATTGTAGCCATTCTATTACTCCTTATGTTTAGTAAAATTTTTCTATATTTGTTAACTAGTACTCTGCATATTGGATGTTAACTTGGTTAGAATTAGATAAATATTTACTTCATGTTTACTGATTAAAAGTTATGATTATGACTACAAAATAAAAAAAGCAGTAAAAAAGTTTTCTCACTTTTTTACTGCTTTCCTTTACTTCGTCGATTCCCTTACAACCAACTCATGCTCTAGCATTCGACTTTCTACTTCTTTCCCTTGAATCCGATCAATCAACATGTTCACCGCGGTACACCCCATCGCGTACATCGGCTGGGATACGGTCGTCAAGGTTGGATACGTCATGTTAGAAAAACTGATTTTATCAAAGCCAATGATGGCGATATCTTCAGGTACCTTTAATCCTCTCGAATGAATTTCTTTCAATGCACCAATGGCTAACACATCCGACACAGCAAAAACTGCTGTTGGCTTATCTGGCAAATCCAATAAGTGCTTTATAGCTACCTGGCCATCCTCAAAGTCTACTTCTTCTGTGTGATAAATCCACTTTTCTTCAATCGCTAGACTATGTTCCTTTAACGCTCTTTCAAAGCCCTGCCTACGTTCTCTGGCGTATAAAAATTTTTCATCAGAGTTAATCAGTGCAATTCGTTCATGTCCAACTTCTATTAAATGTTTAACGGCATGATAGGCAGCTTCTTCATTATTAATGGTGACATAAGGAATGTGTCCATGCTCATCATACTCACTGCATTGAACAATCGGGTAAGTTTCAGCTAATTCAAACAATCGCTCCTTATTAACGGTTGGATCCATGGAAATAACACCATCTGCCATTCTGTTTTTCACTAAATTAAAGTAAATAGATTCTCGCTCTGGATTGGAGTCTGTATCACAAAGCAAGATGTTATAGTTAAGACTTATCGCGGTATCTTCAATTCCATTTATTATTTCGGCATAGAAAGGATTGGAAATACTCGGGATGAGAACAAGTAATAATCTACTTTCAGACGTACGCAGATTTCTTCCTAGTAGACTTGGCTCGTAATTAAGCTCCTTGATTGCTTGCTCGACTTTTTCCTTCGTCTTATCAGAAACAATAGCTTGTTTATTAAGAACGCGTGACACTGTGGCAACGGATACCCCAGCCTTTTTGGCAACCTCTTGAATGTTTGCCACGGAATCACCTCAAATCAGATGTAATCGTTTACATTATTATCTTATTATGAAATGAAAAATTTGTCAATTAGGCGAAGAGTAGTAAAGCCAGGAATCGTGTCCCTGGCTTATCTCTCGGAGCGTGCGGAAGAAAGAAGTAGAACAATCGCAGTAACAATGTGCATTACCATACCAACAAACGGAATCCAAGCAATGAGGGACGTGATAATACCTAGCACACTCCCAGATGTGGATCCACCATCCCGCTTCGTAAATACTAATGTAACGATATGAAAGATGAGCATAAATCCCAATGGAGTCCATAGGTTTCCTAATACTATAGAAGCACCTAAAAAGGGGACCCCAAGGATTGCTTCACAAATACCAGTTGCTAGTTTTAACAATCTAGAAATCGACAAAATTTTCACCACCGTTTTTTCCATAGTCTAACATATCTATGATCATATGAGAAAAGAAAAAATCGGGTCCGCACCCGATTTTTATTCTTCGATATAACCACCATTCTCTTCTATAATCGCTAGGGCTCGGTTGGAGTCTTCTTCTGCAACTTCAAAAAGTACTTTATAAGGATCATGCTCACTCTCATCATTTCCTGCATGCATTACTTCTCTTAATGTATCTAGGATTCCTGTGTGATCTTCGGGAACTTGCTCCACTGTTAAGTTCTCGACTTTTAGAGCTTGTAGCTTAGCTTGAACATCCACTGCATCATTTTCAGTCTGGAAAAAAGCAGATAGCTTGTCCATGATTAACACCTCCTAGTGTTCTTATCTGTACTATTACCGAATTATCCAATTTTAAACGTTACGTTTCTGTCTTCATGGTTACAATGCTGTAACAGTTCTTTCATTTATAACTTAAATTTCTAGCAGAATTCGTTCATGCATACTGAGCTTACTCTGATCCAACATACTTATTTTAAATACAAATACATTCATACGCATAAGAAATCCCACTACCAATGGCAGTGGGATTCTCACCTATTCTATTGTATTGTCATTCATAAGATTCACAACTTCTTCTGGCTGCAATGCTTGTTTAAATATACGAACCTCATCAACTGCTCCGCGCATTTGTAACGCTTCCGGATTCCATGGAGCGCCTCCAATAATAAGGGGCTCATCATTGTTTAAAATAGGGACAGATCCAGCAGAAATATTGGCTACTTCTTCTCCATTAATATAGGCAATAAGACGGTCATCCTTCTTAAAGGTAAGGGCTAAATGTACCCATTCTTGAGAAGGAATCTCTCCTTCATTAAAGGATAGTCTTGGTCCACCTTCCGTCCATATTTCTGGATAGATACCGCCATCAACTGCTAATAGATATCCATTCCCGATGGAAGTCTTTCCTATAATTTTTTGATCCTGCTGAGCATCATCTAATTTTAACCATGTTGCAATCGATAGTTCGTCTCCTCCATTAAGAAACTCCGAATTTGGGACCTCAATCCAGCCGCCATCAAGTCTGATTGCTTTCCCGAACTTACCTTCAACGATTTCAGTATTGCCGTTTAGAACACCGTTTTGTTCATAAGGAGATTGATCACTTGCATCCTCTTCATCAAAGGACATTGATAGAACTGGTTTATCAATGTGTAAAACCTTCAAAGTACCTATTTGATCATTCACTTGTACTTCATGAATCCCTAATGGCAAGCCGGAGACCGTGAACGTAACCGTTTGAGTCTCTTCAGGAGCCAAAGCGATCGTTTTGACTTCTTTCTGCTCTCCATTAATGGATAAGGTAATTTCCTTCTCGCCTTCAGACATTCCTACATTTTGAATATCCACGGAAACTGTAGCGTCCTGACCCGGTGCGATAGCAGGAATGTTTAACGAACTCAATTCAAAGATAGGAACTTGATATACTTCTTCTCGATACTTCCACTTCCCTTTACCAGGTATAGTGTCTTTATTAGCCTGAAGGATATACCCTTTTAAAGCTGTCATATCTGCTTCTAGTTGTGATTGTGCTTTGTTTGAAACTTTCTTAGCTTTTTTAAGGTGCTTAAGGAAATCTTCTGCCTTTTTAGCTGCCTGCGTATAATGATTCTTTTCAAGCTGGTGCTCTACTTGATTCATTTCTTTCTGCAGTTTTTTCATATCATGCTTAGAAACATCGCCAGACTCATGAAAATCCTTAAGAGTTCCCTCTATCGTTTTCAACTTGTTCTTCACATCTCCAAAACCGAGGAACTCTACTTCAGCTAATGCAATTTGATTAGCACCTTGATTGTCCTTAAATTGAATTCGATAGTATTGATAGTCTCCGGGGTTATCGATCGTAAATGGCTGGGTATAGCTTCTCCATTTAAAGGATACATTTTCTTCACGGTCTAGTAATGTCCACCGCTTCCCATCATTTGAACCGATTACTTCCCAGCTTTTCGGATCTTGTTCTTTCTTCTCACCTGAAGTTAACGTGTACATCATCGCCCGCTTCGCTTTGGAATCAAATTTATATTGAACCCATGCCTTTTCTTTCGAGAGTGATAAGGTGGTGTCAGACGTGTTATCAAACCAGGCTTTTGCTACACCTTGATCACTATGATGCGCTTGGCCTTTTCCATCATCCGTTAAATCAGATAGAGGATCAAGTTCTAAGGAAGTACCATTCGTATCTATATCTGTTAGGGAAGTTGGTAATGCCTTTTCTGATGTTCCCCATTTGGATGGTTTTGCACCCATTTCAAATTCTAATGTCGCACCATTTGCCAAAAGCTCGTGCGAGATAGATGTTTTGTCGTACTGTTTCCCGTTCACTTTCAAGCTTTGAACGTATTTATTTTCTTTGCTTACGTTTGGTGCTTTAATCACAATGTCCTTCCCATTTTCTAGATGAATCGTCATCTTCTCAAAATGTGGTGCCCCAATTGCATAGTTTGGTGATCCCATTTGCAATGGATAGAAGCCAGCCGCACTGAAAATATACCATGCAGACATTTCACCGTTGTCCTCATCTCCAGCATAGCCTTGCCCGATTTCACTACCAAGATAGAGACGGGACATAATTTCGCTAATTTTTTCTTGCGTTTTCCACGGTTGGCCTGCGTAATTGTACATGTACGCGATGTGATGTGATGGCTGATTACTATGGCCATACATGCCCATACGCACGTCCCTAGCCTCTCTCATCTCATGGATTACGCCTCCGTAGTGACCTGGATGATGGGCTGTTTCAGGAGTCGAGAAAAATTCGTCTAGCTTTTCTGCAAATGCTTCACGGCTTCCGTATAGATTGGCTAGCCCCTGTCCGTCTTGCGGGACATGAAAAGCCATATTCCAGGCATTCGTTTCTGTATAATCTCCACCCCATTCCCGAGGATCAAACGCTTCAGCAGTTGTTCTCCATTCTCCATTTGCATTTTTTCCAATAAAGAATTCTGCCTCTGGATGGAACATATTCACATAGTTCTGTGCTCGATTTAAATAGTAATTATATTCTGTTTCGTATCGTGTCTTTTCGGCACCTTTACTTTTCTCGGCTAACTCTTTGGCGATATTGGAAATCGCAAAGTCATTAATATAGCCATCTAAGGCCCAAGACATCCCTTCCCCAGTCGATGTACTTGTATAACCATCGAAAATGGAGGTTGTTAATCCTTTTCGACCAACACTAGCATCGTCACTCGCTACAGCTCCATTTTTTAGAGCGGATTCGTAGAAAGCGTCCACATCAAAATTTGTGACTCCTTTTAAATACGCGTCTGCAAAGGCAACATCCGAACTCGTTCCTACCATGAGGTTGGCGTAGCCTGGTGAAGACCAACGGGAAATCCAGCCGCCATCCTTATATTGTTGAACGAACCCATCAATCATTTCCCCAGCATGCGTAGGAGTGAGAAGGCTATATGCCGGCCATGTCGTACGATACGTATCCCAGAAACCGTTATTCACGTATGGTTTCCCATTTACGATCTTTGCTCCCGTTTCAGTCGCTGTATTTTCACCGGCCGCTGGAGAAAATGGACTTGCATACTTGTAAACTGGATTTTCTTCTGTTCCTGTATTTTCGTAAGCCATGTTTGGATACAGGAACAAGCGATACATATTGGAGTAAAGGGTCGTTAACTCATCTTTCGAAGCACCTTCTACTTCAATAGTCTTTAGCTTTTCATTCCAAAGCTTTTTCGCTTCGTCTTTTACTTGTTCAAAGCTGCTATCACTTGGAATATCCTGCTCGAGATTCTTCTTGGCCTGTTCCACACTAATCAGGGAAGTCGCGATTCTCATTGCAACAGTTTGATCTTCTGCATCGAATCCCATATAACCAGATACATGATCCCTACCTTCCCCAGTCAGCATGGTGCTTTCCGTTACAGGGGCGTCAAAGGTTGCATACACGAACATTCTTGTCGCACCAGCAGATAAACCACTACGAACATCGGTGTATCCAGTTAGGGATTGATCTTCTGGATTTAAGGTTAAGCCACCATTATTATTTACATTGTCAAAAATGAGTTTATGGTCCGCATCATTGAAATGAAACTTAAACATCGCTGCACGATTAGTCGGTGCTATTTCCGTTTGGATTCCATTTTCAAACTTCACACTATAATAATATGGTTTGGCTATTTCGTTTGAATGCTGGAATGCGAGTGCTCGTTCATTTCGATCTGCAGAAGGCTTTCCTTCTACTTGGGATGGCATGATCTGAAAGGTTTGTCTATCTCCCATCCATGGACTCGTTTCATGACTTAAGGCAAACGCTTCAAGCTCTGGTTGGTTTTCATCGTTGTTAGATTGCTGATAAGAATATAACCAACTTGTAGATCCTGCATCTGTGACCGGTGTCCAGAAATTAAATCCATGCGGAACCGCTACAGCAGGGAAATTGTTCCCTCTAGAAAAAGTGCCATTGGAGTTTGTCCCACGCAATATATCTACATAATCAACTGGGCTAGAAGGAGCTTCTTCTGAAGGATTCCCGTCTATTTTCAAGTCATCAATACTACCACGGAACACCCCAGGACCTTTTGGATTATCATAAGCTACAAGTATTCGATCTATCGTCTTCCCATCAGCTACTTGTCCAATGTTCGAAACCTTGTAATTCCATTGATTCACATAAAGTGTTTTCGATTTCCCCTGAGCTTGTGGGTTAAGCTCCACCCCATGCTGATCAAGGGGTTCAAGCTCACTTAGGTACGTACCATCTGTAAAAGCTAGATCAATAGAAACAAATGTACTAGAATAATCGAGTTGCTCTTGATCGGCAAATTCTGGGTGAATCAAATAAGAAAGCTGAGTTTCAGAGGTTACATCAACATTTACGTCATAAATTTTATTATAGGAATAGCCACGATCCTCTACCGTTTGTTGCCCTTGATAGAATAAAGCCTTCGTTCCGGTCCACCCTACATTTGTTTTGGCGGTGTAGCTACTGGTAGGTCCATCACCAATATATGTTTTCATATTAGAAGGCTCTGGTGGAGGTGCGTCTATTCCATTAGATACAGCAATTTCTCCTAGCTGGGTTAATCCAGCACCTCCATTCTTACTTATTTCTAAGCGATAGTATCGGTACTTTTTATCATTATCCATTTCATAAAGTTTTCTTTCGTATCTTTCTGCGAAAGATTGATTATCTTGCTCATCTAGTTTTGTCCACTCATTCTTATCATTCGATCCGTAAAGCTCCCAAGCCTCTGGATCTCTTTCTGGATAGTCATTAGCAGATGTTAGAGCATATTTTACGATATTCACTTCTTCTTCAAAGGAAAATTCAATTCTGGCTGTAGGTTCAAAAGCGAGCCACTTCGTTTGAGGATTGCGATCTACTAGATTTGTAGTAATTTCGTTTGGTGGGTTTTCTGCACTTGCTGTAATACCTTCCACTAGATGGGTAATGTCCCCTTGTATGCCGTCGTACGGAACATTTCCAATGACTCCACTTTCTTTTTCGTTCCCTTCTGCATCTAGCTCTACCTCATTTTCCCATGTGAGAGGAGCATCTTCCTTTTCGAATGAGGAATAAAAATTAGTCTCCGTATTTTCTTCTGCAGAAATTGGTACCGCCTGCGTTGGTAAAAGGGATATAGGCAAAAGCAAACATAACATGGTCGACATCCGCTTCGTAAAAGTCTTCCTTTTCATAGTTCCCCTCCTATTTTAGGTTGATCGACTAGAAATTCCACCTCCGTTTAACATGAATTTTGAAATCGCTTTCAATTTAATTTGAAGTATATTAGAAGATACTTCTTAAAACAATTATAAAAAGTCAAAACAGGCGGAAAGTAGGATGGGATTTTTGTTAGAACACATCTTTCATACTAAACTTTCGACAATAATCAACTCGGTGAATATAGGTAAATAGTCCACTGGATGGAAGGGAAACATTTTCGTAAATAAGTAGGAAAAGAAAGCTTCTAGGACAATAAATTGTTCTTAGCAATTGATATAGTTTACTAAGGAGAAACTAATGATAAGAGGTTTTTGGAGGGTATTGGAGCAAACAAGTTAGCGATCTAAAAAGGGATGGCTTGGATCTAAGAAAGGCTTATGAAATAAAGGGATGTTTCCGGGAATAAAACGTTAGCAGAATAAGAGAATCGATACTTAGTATGGATAAAAAAACAAGACAGGAAAGAACACTTAATTGGAGTAGACCTTTCAGATCATAATTTGTTCATGGACATTGGAGAGCGACGAGATCAGCTTCCAGCATGAGCGAACACTATAACTCTTATACAAAATCTTTCTACTAATAATCTCATAACATAAAAAAGGAGTGGATTATTTCCACCCCTTTTCAACGCCCTTTAACCGGCATAACTTTTAAACAAACAGGTCTATGAACAGAATAGACCTGTTCTGTCGCTCTAGGTATGCCCTCTTCATCTATTTTCATCACAACAATGGAATCTGAATGCTCATTAGCTACAAGTAAGTACTCAGCGTTCGGGACAATCGCAAAGTTACGCGGCCATTCCCCCATTGTAGGAGTTTGCTGTAAACTGCTTAATCTCCCATCCCCAAGAATCTTATAGGTTGCGATACTATGATGTCCACGATTAGAAGCATATAAATAGGAACCTGTTGGGGAGAGGTGGATATCTGCACCGTAATTGTCTTCTTTAAAGTCATCCGGAATTGTCTCTATCTGCTGAACTAGTTCTAGCGTCTCGATTGCATCATCATAGGAATAAACCGAGATGCTAGAGTTAAATTCGTTCACAACATAAATGTTCTGTAGTTCTGGATGGATCGCAAAGTGTCTTGGACCAGAACCTGTCACTGCCGCAACCTCCACAACTAATTCGAGAGTTGATGTATCGCGATTAAATTGATACAAATAAAGACCATCGAATCCTAAATCTGTGACTAAGAACTTGTTTGTATTCGGAATGGGCGCAATGGAATGAGGATGCGATAGCTTTTCCTTTTCATTCTCAGCATTATAGCTTTTTCGATCTGCTATGGGAAATAAGACTCCATCCTCACTCAAAGCATGTGCGACAACACTTCCTCCGCCGTAATTTGCAGTAAATAACCACTGCTCACCCTTATCCAAACTAACAAAACAAGGTGAGGATCCATCGGTAGATTGGCGATTTATTTCCGTCAGAGTAGCCTCCTTAATGTCCACGTCATAACATACAACTTCGCCATTATCCACCTCACTGACAGCGTAAAGACGATTCTGCCCATGATTGACGGCAAGAAACGACGGGCTTGCGATGCCTGACGTTGAAGTAACCTTCTTTAAGCTACCATTTTTTGAATCAAATAAAAGGAGTTGAATGGCATCTTCTCCCTCGCCCCCATAAGTTCCAACAAAAACATGGTAATATCTTTGGTTTATGGTCATGCTAAGCTTTATCCCTCCCCAAAACCAACTAATAGATAGGTAATACGTGAAAGAACACATTTGGTGATGCAATCCGGTAGTAATAGCTACACCATCCCAAGCCTGTTGAGTTTTCAACACCTTCATTAAAGTACAACCGCTCTTCTTCTAATTCTTCTATGCTCTCTACTCGTCCCTCTATATAATCATTCAATCTATAGATAGCTGTATCTAATCGGGTTAATAAACCTCCATATCGAATATCGATCACTTCCCAGCCGAACGGTTTATGCATATGGAGCCACTGCTTCCGATGTGCTTTACGCAAATCTTCAACCCTTTTTATAATGGTTGGAATTTCCTTATTTTTGATGCTTTTAAGCACTTCCTTGTTTTCCTTATCATAAGCTTCCTTTAATTTCAGACCTATTTCCGATTTTATACTTAATACCGCGGACAGCTTTTCTGGCACTTCCAAAATATAATCAAGGGAACGGTCGGAGTTTCTAATCCTTTTAATTTTAGACTCTCTCCGAGTAATGCCCATGTAAATCTAAGCCTTCAATATGTTTATCAAATAAGCCGATTAACACATCTTGCCACAATAAAAATTTGGATGGATTGGTTTGAACCATATTGCCAGGTTCAACCCCTGGGGTCTCATCCAATTCATTTAATAAAAGGAATGTCTCTTCCGCCATTCCTGTACAAAACTTCACTCGCTCACGTAACTTTTCTTTATCTAACTCCTTAGAATAAGCATGCTCCGCATACATTTGTAACCCTAAAAGTGCGGTAAAAAAATTATTTTCATAGCCATCGTCTCCCCATAAGGTTACAAAGACATCTTGGATTCCTTCTTTTTTACATGCATTTAAAGCGGCATCACTTGTTCTGAGCGATAGACCATAATTCGTTGCGAACGTATTCCAAACCCAAATCCCGCCCGCAAATGCTGGTACCTTCCCAAACGTTTTATGCTTCTGAATCATCTTGTGATAATCCTCTTCATCCGTATGGAAATAATCCCAATACATGAGTTGTACGTCTTTTGGAGTATTTTCAACAATATGTTCCGGTATTTCGGTCGACATATTATAGTGATCATCACCGCTTTCAGAGGCTAATTTAATAAACATATCACTCCACATCATCGGTTCAAGTCCACGCGCTTTCACAATGTCAAGGACGCGCTTTAGATGAGTAGTCATCAGCTCTAAGCGACTTTTATAACCAAATTTATTTTGATAAATACCTCGTCCAAGCTCTTCTGCCTCATCCATCCCGATATGGATACGCTTACTCCTAAAGGGATCTGTTACGGATGTAATCATATTTTCAATAAAGTCATATGTGTCTTCACTTTCTAAGAGTAAAGCTCCTCTAGTATCCTTTAGATGGGAGGCATTACTCCATTTTAAAAACTCCTCTAAATGAGCAAGTGTTTGAATACATGGAATCAGTTCAATCCCAAATGCATCTGCATAGTCGTCTAACGATTTTAATTCATCATGTGTGTATCTTCCTCGCATGTAGCCGAAGTAAGGTTCATCCTTAATCTGATAAGTATCCTCCATATAAAGCATCGCGGAATTAAAACCCATTAATGCTAGCGTGCGGATCATTTCTTGAAATCTATCAATCTTCATCACTGCGTTTCTCGATAAGTCAAACATGGGCCCAACGGTAGAAAATTGCGGCTCTTCTTTTATAAAAAAGGGTTCCTGCTTTTCAAAATACTCGATAAACAGCCCGAACCCTCTAAAAAAATGTATTCTGTCTTCATAAGCAATTTGTCCCCTACCATTTTCGTATGAAACCTGCACACCGACTCCGTCTTGTTGCTCTACTTTCACAGACAAACCATCTTCAGACAAGGCAAAATCTAAATTTTCCTGCAATGCTTCTATGCCTGGTAAAAGGGAGGAATACTCCCCTTCAAGTTTTATTTTCATGTTCTCCCACCTTTTAGAGGTTGTTAAAAAAGTCCGGTAAAAAGGACACGGCGATTTTCTTCGTTAGCTTGCTTTTCCGGTGCTCACGTATTAACTGCATACGCTCCGCTCCTCAAAGCTGCGCTGCCTCGAACTTCTTGGTCCTTTTCATCCTCCTTTTTCACGCACTTTTAACGGAATGTAATAGATTTTATAAAGTCTATCAGCCTTTAACAGATCCGGACGTTGCACCTTTTTCGAATGTTTTTTGTGCGAACAGATAGACAATAATGACCGGTATAACAGTCATGGCAATTGCCGCTGTCATTAACCCATAGTCTGTACCATACTGGGAACTAACATTGGATAATAGCACAACAATTGGCGCCACTTTTTCATGGGATACAAGGACAAGTGACGAAAATAAGTCATTATAAGACCACAAGAAAACGAACGTCCCAACCGTAGCAAAAGAAGGCAAGGAGATTGGTAAAAATATTTTCGTGTACATCTTAAGACGACTGCATCCATCCATAAAGGCCGCTTCCTCTAGTTCTTTCGGAATCGTTGCCATATAACTACTAATCACTAGAATAGCGAATGGTAGATTTCCTGCTGTTTGAGGAATAATAAGTGCCCAATACGTATTGACGAGATCCATATTAATCATCATTCTGTACACGGGGACAATCGTAGCAAATGCTGGAATGAGTAAACTTGCTACAAGAAGAGTTTGCAAGACACCTCTGAATCGAAAATTCATTCTGGACATGATAAATGCTGCAAAACCTCCGAAAAACAAAACGAGAAACACGGTTGAGCCAGACATGATGAAACTATTCATATAGCTTTGACCAATATTTACGGTTTCGAAGGCGTTTATATAATTTTGTAAGGTTGGATTGGTCGGAAACTTAAATGTATCCGTAATGATATCCCGAGACTCTTTAAATGAATTCAGTAGAACCCAAGCCAATGGAAATATTGTCGTCATGGACCATGCTGTTAAACAAATGTATATAAATAGCTTTCCGTATTTTGATTTTGTAAAATACCTGTTTTGAAACTTCTCCAAATAAGTAAGTTGGTTCTTGTTACTTTTCGTCAAATCGTGTCACCACCTTTTTTATCCTAATAGGTTATTCCATCGCTCTTTAATAGCTTGTTCGTGATAAACGCTAGCGTAAGCCCTATTACTACCATGAGGACAGCTAAAGTCGCTCCATAGCCAATTGCTGAATCTTCAAAGGCTTTTTGGTACATATACGTCCCTAAAACCTCTGAAGACCGTGCTGGTCCACCACCTGTAATAATATAAACAAGCTCAAAGATTTTCAGGGAACCCGTAATAGCAAGGACTAGACACGTTTTCATATCACTGACTATTAAGGGGAGTGTCAGTTTCGTCATTCTTTGGAAGCCCGTAATCCCCTCGAGCTTTGCTGCTTCGTAATAGTCGTTAGGAATCTTTCCAATGGCGGTTAACAGAATGACAAAGTAAAATCCGACATAGTTCCAAACCGTTGGAATCGCCACCATGTAAAGGGATGACTGCTCGGTTAGCCACAAGATACGCTCAAACCCTAAACTGACTAATATTTCATTTAACAATCCATTTCTATGATTATAAATAAGGGTGAATAGTAGACCGATAGCAGCACCTGAAATAACAATTGGAAAGAAAAAGGTTGTACGGTAAAAGGCCGCTCCATGCTTGATGGAATCAACCATAATAGCTAAGACCAAAGCAATACCGACTTGGAATATAGCTACATACAGCATTAGTTCTAAGGAATTTAACGTGGATCCAATCGCAACTTCATCCTGAAAGAGTCGAATATAGTTTCCAAAACCGATGAAAGTTGAATTGAAAAATCCATCCGTTTTATAAAAGCTTTGTACGACATTTTCAAAGAATGGGTAGTATAAGAACACCCCAGATATTAAAAATGCTGGTGTTAAGAAAAGGAATATATATTTTTTATCACCTTTCATAAGAAGCTCCTTTTTCAAAAATAATGGAAAGTGCTTCGCCGCAGGTTAACGCGGCAAAGCAACTTTTAAATTCATATACTACTTGTTTCTATTATTCTAGTGCTGCAGCTTCTTCCAGAACCTGTGCACCGGTCTTTTCACCAGCAACAACAGAAGGTACACTTTCTCGAATTAATGTAAATGCTTCAGGTAAGATACGGTCGTTGATTGGGGAAGCAACCGAACTTGCATTTTTCACCATGTCATGACCAGTAGCAATATAATCAGGTATATCTGTTAACTCACCCTTTGCTGGAATTTGACCAGTAGCAGCAGCAATGTCGATAATAGTTTCTTCAGATGTTAGGAAGTTGAACAGATCTACTACAGCTTTTTGTTTCTTTTCATCTTCATAAGCCTTTGTACTAATAAACCATCCAGATGAAGCACCACCTACAACATCTCCCGTTTGTCCACCGTCACCATAAACAGGTACTGGAACTACGGAAATATCTTCTGCAATGCCTGATTCTTCAATTTGTCCCCAGAACCAAGAGCCTTCATAAATCATAGCGGCTTGTTCTTGTAAGAAAATACTTTGTGCCATCGCAAGATCAATCGTTGCAGCATCCTCAGGGAAAGCGCCCATTTCAGCATGCTTCGCGATGTTATCGATTCCTTCCGCCCATGCAGGATTTTGGTCTGCTAGTTTAGCTGTGTAATTTTCATTTCCACCGGCAGCTAATGCATAATGCTCGACTACATAATAGGAATCAATTGTAGAAGCAGCTACAGGAATAATATCTGTTTTGGCAAATTCCTTAATTGCTGTTTCATATTCCTCCCAAGTTGTAGGAACCTTTATCCCGTGTTCTTCAAATAGCTTCTTGTTTACAAACAACCCTTCATAGAAACCAGTTTGTGGTGCTGCGTATAAATTCCCATCTTCATTTCTTTGTTGTTCTAGCATGGAGTTGTACCCAGAAAGATCAACACCCTCCGCTTCTTCAAGGTTAACGACTAAGCCTTCATCAATAATTCCTTGTACATCCACCGTGTTAAAGAAAAACATTAGGTCTGGCTCATTGTCTGAACTGAAATCCGTGTTTACCTTTGTTCGAATAGTACCAGCATCTGCTGATTGCGAGTCGTTCACAATGGAAACGTTCTCATTTTCTTCCTGGAATTGTTCTAGTTTTTTCTCAAACACCTCTCCAGCAGGATCTGTACCCGCCATCGTCGTCACAACACGAAGTTCGACTTCTTCTTTCCCTTTTTCTCCACTCTCTTCCCCGTTGGCCTCTGACCCACTATCCGTTCCATTACAAGCTGCAAGGAACAAAATAGAAAGACTCATCAGCAACAACAGAGCACCAAAACTTTTCTTCTTCATTTAATTTCCCCCTTAAAATTTTTATTTGTTATAACATCTAGTTGTCTATACCAATACTAACTAATAAATCAAAAAAGTCAATTATTTTTTCTGGTTTTTTTACTATGTCTCTTATGGAATGACTATCATTAAGCGGAAATCTTAGATGTGAATTGGATGTTTAGAAAGGATGTACACCTCTACAGCGGCAACATATGAACTACTTATGAATGTTGATTCTATGGGGATTTTAAATTCTCAACCTTTTATACATTATAATGTTATAACAACATAATACAATATTAATAACGATTTGTTAAGACAAATTTAAAAACAAATTATTTTAAATGAGGAATAATGCCCCGTTCTTAATTTTAAATTCCTATAAAAACAGCATATTTCAACTCAAAAATGTAATTGTTTATAAACATTATAATGTTATAATGTAAAGAATAGGGTGGAAATTCTAGTTTAATAAGCAAAGAAAGACCATAAATCAATGAAAAAGAGGGAGAAAAGTGAGTGATTGTTATGTATTGCGTAATTTGAGTTTTATTTCTAACCAAAAAATAGACATCATGATTGAAGCCGGAAAAATAGCTGCAATAACTAGTGTGGGGGAGAAAAAAAGGCATCACGTTGTTGATTGTTCAGGTAAATACGTATCAAGTGGTTGGATAGACTTACACGTCCATGCGTTTCCCGAATTCACTCCATACGGCGATGAATTAGACGAAATAGGCGTGAAGCAAGGAGTGACAACTGTAGTTGACGCTGGTAGTTGTGGTGCTGATAGAATGGCAGACTTAATTAAGAGTACTCAGCACAGTAAAACAAACCTCTTTGCTTTTTTAAATATTTCACAAATTGGGTTAGAGCGTATTGATGAATTATCAAATATGAGTTGGGTCAGCGAAGAAAAAATACAGAAGACAGTGGATCAATATAAGGATATTATAGTTGGGTTAAAAGCTAGAATAAGCAGTAGTGTGGTTAAGAATAACGGTGTCAAACCATTGAGGATTGCTAAAGAAATTTCTAATAATCTGTCCTTACCTATAATGGTTCATATTGGTTCTGGGCCACCAAATATACGGGATATCGTCCCTTTGATGCAGGAACACGATATATTAACTCATTACTTACATGCAAAATCTAATAATCTATTTGATTCAGATGGTATGCCGCTTCAAGTGTTAACGGATGCAATTGAACGAGGAATTCATCTGGATGTTGGCCATGGAACGTCTAGCTTCTCCTTTAAAGTTGCCGAAATAGCAAAGGATTTTGGTATAAAATTTAACACCATTAGCACAGACATTTATCGTTATAATCGCCTGAATGGACCCGTATATAGCTTGGCACACGTACTTTCTAAATTTCTTTATCTTGGTTATCCACTAGAAGAAGTGATTGCTGCAGCGACTGTAAATGCGGCAAAATGGCTGAATAGACCAGAATTAGGCCGTATTAAGATAGGAGATCCTGCTAATCTAACTTTGTTTACCGTCGACGATCAGCCCGTGACATTGATAGATTCCGAGGGCGATAAACGGATCGCAAATAGAAGGATTCAGACAAAGGGAGTTGTTGTAAATGGCGAATTCATGGAATGCTAAATATGGATTGAAACGAGTGATTAATGCGAGTGGGAGAATGAGTATTCTTGGAGTATCCACTCCATCAGATTCGGTAATGAATGCTATGAAATATGGAGGGCAGCATTATGTAGAAATGGCTGATTTAGTCGACAAAGGTGGGGAGTATGTCGCAAGTATTCTAGGCTCGGAAGCAGCTGTAATTGTTAATTCCGCATCTAGCGGGATAGCCCTTTCTGTTGCAGCGCTTATAACAAAAGGAAATCGTCGTTTAAGTGAACGTCTACACCAGGAAGAGATTACCCCAAACGATGTTATCATTCTTAAGGGACATAACGTTCAATACGGGGCACCTATCGAAACGATGGTTTATTTAGGCGGTGGTAGATTAGTGGAAGTCGGATATGCAAATGAAGGAAAAGTCGAGCATATAGAAGAATCTATTACTAACAATACGACCGCAATCCTTTATGTTCAATCTCACCATGCGGTACAGAAAAATATGATCTCCGTTGAGGAAGCGTGGGAGATTGCACAACGGAACAATATTCCATTTATCGTCGATGCCGCAGCAGAAGAATACCTTCAAAAATATGTGAGCTTCTCGGATCTTGTAATATATAGCGGGTCAAAAGCTATTGAAGGGCCAACCTCAGGTATTGTTGGTGGGAAACGCAAATACATAGATTGGGTGAAGCAGCAGTTCTACGGAATTGGTAGAAGCATGAAAGTTGGAAAAGAAGTAAGCTTCGGTTTACTGCAAGCTTTAGAAGAATTCGAGACAAGAGAAACCAATTCCGAACAACAAAAGGATTGTTTACACCTCCTAACTCCACTTAATGAACTTGATGGCGTTCAAGTAAAGATCGTTCAAGACGATGCCGGAAGAGACATTTACCGCGCGCGGATCCAAATAGATTCTGATAATGCAAACATGACCGCTAAAGAGGTTGTGACCTCATTGCAAGAGGGGGAAATTGCTATTTACACGCGTGATTATGGGGTAAAGCAAGGATTTTTCGATATTGATCCCCGTCCACTCCAAGGGGATGACCTAAACATTATTGTTTCCCAATTACGTAGTTTATTAGGAGGTAAGGAAGGATGAATCAGATGGCTAAACGGCTTTACAAAGGACGTGTCGCTTTAAATGTTTTAGCAAACTCTATTCAAAATGCGAAAGAAGTATTTGAAGCAGCTGAAGGGTATGTACTAGTAGGGGTTTTATCAAAAAATTATCGCACTGTTGAGGAAGCGGTTCTTGCAATGAAGGAATACGGTAAAGAAATAGATGACGCAGTTTCTATTGGCCTTGGTTCCGGTGATAGTCGGCAGGCTTCCGTAGTAGCAGAAATTGCTGCGCATTATGCCGGGACTCATATAAACCAAGTTTTCCCTTCCGTAGGTGCAACACGTGCTAACTTAGGTGAAAAGGAAAGCTGGATCAATAGTTTAGTCTCTCCTACCGGGAAAGTAGGATATGTCAATATATCGACAGGAGCAATTAGCAGTTCCACAAGAGAAACGGCAGTTGTACATGTTAAAGCAGCAATCTCTCTAGTTCGTGATATGGGTGGAAATGCCTTAAAATATTTTCCGATGAATGGATTAGAATGCGAAAATGAGTTTCGTGCGGTAGCACAGGCATGTGGAGAAGAGCAATTCGCATTGGAGCCAACAGGTGGCATAGACCTAGAAAACTTTGAAGCGATTTTACAGATTGGAATCGATGCTAATGTTCCGATCATGATCCCTCATGTGTACTCCTCGATCATCAATAAACAGACAGGTGAAACAAACATAGAAGATGTGCGTTCTTTACTCCAAATCATGAAAAGGTTGGTGGATAATGTTGAGGAATAGTTTTGCAGCTTTCGGAGAGGTAATGATGCGATTACAAGTACCTGGATATAAATTGTTATCTCAATCTAATCGCTTAAACTATAGTTTTTCTGGTACCGGCGTAAACGTTGCAGCCGCATTGGCACAACTAGGACATACTAGCTACATAGTATCTACACTACCGAACAACGCTATTGGTGACTCTGCAATAAGCTCCCTTCGCAAGCTCGGAATCGACACTACCTTTATTAATCTTGAAGGAGATTATATAGGCATGTACTTTCTAGAAAATGGCTTCGGACCTAGACCAAGTCTTGTTACTTATTCTAATAGACGAGAGAGTAGTTTTAATACAGCCACATACGAAAAATACGACTTTCATGAAGTCACGAAAGCTAGCGATGTTGTTCATTTTTGCGGGATCACACTTGCGATGAATGAGACAGTACGCGAACAAATGAAAACCTTCGCCAAGTTAGCCAAAGAAAACGGTTGTACTATCGTTTTTGATTGTAATTATCGCCCGTCGCTTTGGGGTGTAGACGGCCATCAAAAGGCAAAGGAACATTATGAAGAAATGTTATATCTTGCTGACATTGTAATGATGAATGAAAAGGATGCTCAATATACGCTTGGTATGGTTTCAGAAGAAAAAGAGCGAAAAGGACAACTTTTAGATCTTATTCCTAAAGTAGCCGAAACATATAACATCTCAATCATAGCCGGAACCCACCGTTCTATAAATACGGATGATACCCACACTTTACAAGGCTTTTTATTTAAGGATGATACTTTTTCATTTTCCAAAACATTATCCTTTAGATCCCTAGATAGAATCGGTTCAGGTGATGCTTTTACAAGTGGGATACTACATGGAGAGTGGAAAAAACTCCCTGATCAAGAAACAGTTGATTTTGCTACACATGCAAGTATGCTTGCCCATACAATAGTTGGGGACACTCCTCTATCTTCTGAAATGGATATCGTAAATGTCATGACAAAGGGTATAATGGATGTAGAAAGGTAGGGATTCATTTTGGCAATAACTCGAAAGAAAGGCCCGTTATACACACAAATTAAAAATATATTGAAGGATAGAATTTTACATGGTGTCTATCCTATTCATTCTAATATACCTTCCGAACCACAACTTGAAGAAGAGTTCGGAGTGAGTAAAATAACGGTACGAAAAGCCGTAGAGGAATTAGTACAAGAAGGACTACTAGAGAAAAAAAGTGGAAAGGGCACAAAGGTGATTCAAAATACTTCCGCATCAAGAATCTCTCGCGGTAAATTTTTCACAGAATTCTTAGTGGAAAAAGGGCATCAAATCAATAAGAAACTGTTGGAAATAAAGCAAGTACAAACAAAAGAGGACCCGCATTTACAACCATTATTTGACGAAAGTTGCCTATGTATTAGACGTGTATATAACCTTGACGGTACTCCTTATATCCATTTCACTCATTATCTTTCCAATCAATTAGGAACAATTGATAGTCATGATATTCAAGAGCAATCGTTATATGGCTTAATCGAAAAACGAGATATATTCCTTGAAAAGTTTGAGGATTACTTTAATATAGCCACTGCAACCCCAGTTATAGCTAAAGAATTACAAGTAGACACTGGGACACCTCTACTTAAGCGGATGCGATACTCCTATGACGAGATGAATAATCTCATTGAATACAGTGAGGGGTACTATAATACGGAACTTCATGATTACGTGAAGACGGAAGTACAGAAATAAGTATGAAGTTATTTTGAAGCTTTAAAATAGTAACAACCTATGATATTGGTAAAACCAAATCCCCAAAAAACAAATAGTATAGATAGAACGGCTCATAGAAGATTATGAGTCGTTTTTGTTCATTGAATGCACCTATAAAAAATACAGATCCGTTTATCATTAAACTCTAAAATGGGCTTAACACAACAAATAGCAGGAATACCAAATTTCTTGGACTCCTGCTAAATTTATTTACTCTACTAAACACTATTACCACCTATATACCAATAAAAAAATGGGCTACTAATCTAGTATTGCTCCATTATTTCTCAGTACAGATTGAAGTGTAGAAATAGGCAATTCTCTAGGTTCAACATTTTCCTTTACCGACAAAGCAGCAGCCGTTCCAGCCGCCTCACCCAGAGCTAAACATATCGCCTGAACCCTAAAGGAACCTAGTGCTTCATGTGTAGCGGAAATACATCTCCCAGCTAGCAATAGATTATTCAGTCCAACCGGTAATAAACTTCTATAAGGAATATCATAATGTGTCCCAGGAGGAAGCTTATAGATTTGCGTTTTATCCGAATCTGGGGAATGAATGTCTATCATATAACAAGATTGGGCTATGACATCATCAAACTGCCTTTCTTGTACGATATCATCCTGATTGATTACATAATCGCCCATAATCCTTCTCGTTTCCCTAATACCAAGTTGCGGTGCAGTAGAAACAATTTGAGCATTTTCAAATCCAGGTACGAATTTTTTCAAAAACGCTATCCCATCCACTACTTGTTCCCTGCCTATAATTTCAGCTTCTGTTAGTTCTTTTGGATCTAATGCACTTTTCCCTTGGATGCGAACAAAGTTGACTCCCACTACATCATTCAGCCAGGGAATCGTGAAGATAGAGGCAACATGGTCACGATTAACTTTCGTTAAGTACCCTTCTTTTTTCGCTTGAACAATTTCCTCATGAAAACCTGTTGCATTTAAATAATTTCGTCCATCGGCTGTTTTCCAATACCCACGTTTTCCCTTTTTATTTAACGCCTCTCCAACCTCCCGTACATGAACATTTCCTAGCATATACATAAGGGATGAAGGTTGGGTCCCCCCATCTTTTTCACGACCTACTTTATAAGAAGCACCCGCTCGTGCCGCTAAGTCTCCATCACCCGTGGCGTCCACAAATCGATTCGCTTTAATAGCTTCTCTTCCAGCCTTACTCTCGACGATAATCGCCTGAATATCTCCGTTTTCTGTAATCGCATCTGTAATCGTAGTGTGACACAAAATTTCCACACCCGCTTCGGTGAGTAATTCAAATGCCAACATTTTGTATAGTTCCGGATTAAAAGGCTCCCATCCCTTTCGTTCCGTCATGATTAGTCCATCGCGTTCATATAACTTTTGGCGTATTTCCTTAAAAATCCCACCAATAATAAATCTTTTTTTATCGTGATACCCATAGGCAAAAGAGGTAACCATACCCGCTGTACCCATTCCTCCTAAAAAGGAATGATGTTCAATTAATATCGTTTTAGCTCCATTACGAGCAGCGCTTAAAGCAGCACCTATTCCAGCAGGTCCACCTCCACATACTACGACATCAACCTCGGCTCGTATTTCTAATTGTTTTGCAGATTCTGTTATTTGACTCAATGGAAAGCTCCTCTCTTATTCTTTTGACCCGCTCATGGCCAGACTTTCTATAAATTGTTGCTGAGCAAAGAAAAATACAATTAAAACAGGCAATGTGGCTAAAACAGAGGCACTCATCAATAAATGCCAAGCCGTTCCTGCTTCATCCGTGAATAAAGATAATCCTACTGGGATTGTCATTAATTCACGAGATTTAATAAAAATAAGGGGCTGTAAAAACTCATCCCAATTTTGTAGGAAAGTAAATATAGTTACTGTTGCTAATGCAGGCTTGGATAATGGCAACATAATCGTCCAAAATATTCTCCATCGAGAACAACCATCCATTCGAGCCGCTTCTTCCAATTCTTTCGGTATTTGTTTAAAAAACTGTCGCATCACGAAGATAGCGAAGGCTCCTCCTGCACCGAATATCGGTAAGATGATCAATGGAACATGTGTGTCGATGAAGCCTAAGTCTCGCATAAGCAAAAATAAAGGAATAATTGTAACTTCTGCCGGAATCATCATGACACTTAGAAACAAAAGGAAAATAAGGCTACTCCCTCGAAATGGAATTCTAGCAAATGCATACCCAGCCATAGACCCTAACAATAACGTTCCAACGGTAACCGCAGCTCCAATATAAATACTATTAAATAGTTGCCTTAAGAAAAAAGAATCAACTAATACTTCAACGTAATTACTAACGTTTATCGGCCAAGGTAGGAACTCAGGTGGAAATACAAATATCTGTGTTGGATCCTTTAAGGAAGTAGATAACATCCATACAAAAGGCATGAGCATCACGACAGAGATAGTGATGAGCATGATATATTTAAACGAAGTAAAGCCAATATTAGTCTTCATTGTACACCCACCTTTTTCGTAACTGCCATTGAATGAGCGTGAATATTAAAATGATAAAAAACAGTATAAACGCTAGGGCCGACGCATAGCCCATTTCGAAGGATTGGAAGGCTTTCTCCCAAATGTAATAGACAAGAACCTTCGTGCTATTCTCTGGACCGCCTCGTGTCATCACATAAATTTGGGCAAAAATTTTCATAGCACCGATGATGGTAATAATCGTTGTAAGAAAAATGGTCGGTGTAATAATTGGTAGCGTGACGTTAAAAAACTGCCTAAACCGATTCGCCCCATCAATTTTTGCGGCCTCATACAATCCTTTAGGAACTAATTGCAATCCCGCTAGGAACAAAATCATATTTAACCCTACATTCTTTAAGACACTAATAAAAATTACGACTGGCATAGCTAAATCTGTATCATACAGCCAAGCCCTGGCTTCCATTCCGAATAATCCTAGGATTTGGTTGATAAATCCATAATCTGTTGCAAACATATATTTCCAAACGATAGCCCATACGACAAGTGATGTAACAACTGGAACAAAAATTGCTGTTCTAAAGAATCCGATTCCAGGCAACTTATCCTTTAAAAGCAGAGCTAATCCTAAAGCTAGACAAATATTTAATGGCACTAAACCACCTGTAAAGATGAAGGTGTTTTTTAAAACCGTCTCAAATTCTGGATCTTGTACAACGGCCTTATAATTATCTATTCCAATAAACTCAGCACTTCCGAGTAATGGCCAATCGGTAAAACTCATATAAAGTGAAAACACGATAGGACCAAACATAAAGATAGTAAAACCAAGAAACATTGGACTTATAAATAACCATCCGGAAAGTGTGTCTGCCGAGGGCAAAAACCTTTTTCTTTTTTTCAATGCTTGAGTGGTATGAACTTTCTTGTAACTTGGTTGGATTGTACCCAATTTCCCACCTCTTTTGACATTTAATAAACCGATCCGGTAATGTTTCACCCTACCTTAGAAAAGGTAGGGTGATGATTTTTTTATTCAGAGTCTGAAAGATGTTTATCGATACGTTCTTTCATTCCATCTAGAAGTTCACTTGGAGTGGCAGTCTGACCAAACAGTTGATCCAACCCTAGCAGAACCTCTTTATCAATCTCATTCCATTCTTTGTGAATAGGAAGTACCCTAGCATTTTCTGTTGGATTTAAAATAGCTAACTCCATGCTTTCACGAGAAGGATTTCCTTCTTGATTAATAAACTCGTCAGATTGCAAAACAGAATTTCGAGGTGGTGCAAAGAAAGTGGAAGTTGTGGTCATTCCTTCTTTACTTGCAAAAAATTTAATCACTTCCATTGCTTCCTCTGGATGCTCCGTACCCTCAAACATGACGTAACCTGCTTGCCCCATTAGAGGAAATTTACCTTCAGGTCCTGACGGGATAGGTGCAATGTCCCATGTAAAATCTTCAATACTTCTAGCTGTAGAAATGTAGCTATAGACATCGAAGAACATTCCTACATTGCCTGCTTCAAAAGCGACCTGATCCCCAGCTTTTGGATGTGACTCATCTTCAAACATCATTCGTTCTAGCATACCAAATGTTTTTTCTCCAGCTTCAGAGTTCCATGCAAATTCTTTCATGTCCTCACTAAACATGCCTCCACCATAAGACCAAGTGTGAGGAAGGAGATTTTGCCAATAGTTCCACTCCCGGAACATATTTGCCCCATACACTCCTTCATCTTGTGCAATCACTTTTGCAGCCTCTTCAAAAGTCTCCCACGTCCATTCCCCTTTTTTCTCCAGTTCTACTGGAGTTTCCAGTCCATGTTTTTCAAACAACTCCTTGTTATAAAACACAATATGTGGGGGTGTAGAGAACGGGATACCGTAAAGGTCTCCATCCGCTTCATATTGACTTAATGTTCCTGGAATTATGTCTTCAAAAGCAAAATCACTATCCTCTTTTAATGCAGACAGATCCTTCAAAATACCGTTATCAATAAATTGAGGAACCATTCTTTCTGCAGCCCAACCAATATCAGCTAGTTCTTTACCTGCTGCTAAAACCGTTATGTTTTGTTGATAATCGGCAAAGGGAGTTGTTTCAATATTAACTTTGATGTTTGGATGAGAAGGATAAAACTCTTCCTCTAACAATTTTTCGTACATCGCAATGTGATCATCATTCCCCCACATGGAGAATGAAATCTCAACTTTTTCGTTTTCTTCCGAATCGGCCGTTTCATTTGAACTACAAGCTGAAAGCGCTAACAAACCAATGATTAAAAAAAGGACAAATTTCTTCAATAGATTTCCTCCTTCATTCTTTTGATAGGTTCATTATAGATAAGTAGGAAAATCCTCAAAATGGGGGAATATTTAGATTTAGTATCTTTTTTTCAGTTTGTAGATACGTTTCTCTTATGTCTGTACTCGGAAGGTGTTTTTTCTGTCCTCTTTTTAAATGTTTTTAAAAAATGCTTTTCGCTTTGATATCCAACCAATTCGGCAACCTCATACACTTTCAATTCCGTTTCTAATAATAATTGCTTTGCTTTTTTTATTCTTAGATCCGTAAGATATTCTGAGAAATTAATTCCGGTTTCTTTTTTGAACCATTGACTAAAATAGCCTGGATGTAAGTGAACGAGGTTCGATATAGTGGACAAAGACAAATCCCGGTCCATGTTTTGCCACATATATCTACTAATCTTATTCATACTTGGGCTTTGTTCACTTGTACCTGATGTAAGACCATCTCTTCCCTTTAATTTCTGATGAACGGATTCCATCGCTTTTACAAACTCCCGACGATTAATCGGTTTTAATAAATAATCATGCACCCCATGCTTTAATCCTATCTTGGCATATTCAAAATCGTCGTAGCCACTAATAATGATGATGCTAAGAGAAGGATTTATTTCTTTCGCCTTCTCGATTAGGGATAATCCATCCATTTTGGGCATGCGTATATCTGTCAACAAAACATCAGGGGGATTATGACGTAGTAACTCAAGTGCTCGCTCCCCATCCTCTGCTTCCCCCGATATTGCAAAGTCATTAGTAAGATTCGTAATCAGCGCTTGTAATCCTTGCCGAATAATCTTCTCATCCTCCGCAACCAATACTTTAAACATATTACTCCCCCCGTTTTTTATAAGGTAACGCAATAAATACATCTGTTCCTTGCTCTATGTTACTATCAATATGGAGCCCGAACTTTTTTCCGAATAAGAGTTTTATCCTTTCATGAACATTCTTTAAAGCCACACCAGAGTGCTTATTCATTCCTATCCCTTCTTCTACTTCTATAGCATTTAGCTTGTTCATAAGCTGTTGCTGCTGTTCCTTAGACATTCCTTCGCCATTATCGCTGACTCTAATATAAAAGATTTGATTTTCCACCCAACCATCTATCGAGATCTTTCCGGACGTATTTCCATTATCTAGTCCATGTACAATAGCATTTTCTAAGATAGGTTGAAGGGTGAGCTTTGGTATTTTTGCCTTCCATAAATGACTCGGTATATGGACTTCGACTTCTAAACGATCCTCATAACGTAGTTGCTGAATATTTAAGTAGGATTGGACAAACTCTAATTCCTCACTTACATCAATAACGCTTTCCTTTTGGCTTACCGTATATCTAATTAATTTTCCAAGCGAGGAAACCATATCGGATATTTCATATTTACCATGGGTAATCGCCATCATATTAATAGATTCAAGTGTGTTATAGATAAAATGTGGATTTATTTGGCTCTGCAACGCCTTGATTTCCGCATCCTTTTCTCTTAATTCTGTTTGATACACTTGCTTTACTAGTTGATTAATTTGTTCCATCATCCGGTTGAATCCTTGCGAAAGCTCTCCAATCTCATCATTGGAATGAACGGCTACCTGTTGATTAAAGTTCCCTTCTTCTGCCAAGACCATTTTATTTCTCAAATCATAAATTGGAGAAGTAATTTTTCTCGTTACCAAAAGAGCAAGAATAACGGTGATGACGACAAAAATGAAAATAAGAATAATAGAAAAGATACGGAGGTTCTTAGATTCCTCTAACATTTCTTCTTCCGGAATTAACACTACGGATTGGATGTCTGAATGGGAAGGATTTTCCGTAATGGGTAAATAATTTATTCCATTGTAAGAAATTGTCTTGTCATCACTGTTCTCAATTTTATTTAAGAGATTATTCGTTGCTTCCCTTATCAAATCTAAGTTCGCCTCTTCATTTATAACCGCCCGGTTGTTTGGATGATGCTGATATACGTCACCGATTTGCTGATAGATTAAATTTCCTTGTTTATCGAGTATAATGGTCATCGCATCATCGGAGAAGTGTGTTTCTTCCATAAGAGATTGCAAGTATTCCAGATGTATGTCAATTTTTATAATTCCTATATGCTCATGTGTCGTTAAATCTCTTAATACCTTTGCCACAGAAAAGACCTTTTCATTGGAAGCAATGTAATAAGAAGGCGCGTGTGCAGCAATAATAATAGATTCACCATCCGCCCGTTTCACTTCTTTGTACCAGCTTTCTTCCTCTAAGTTAAAAGAACGGGGCTGGAGTCGAGATGAGCCTAAGTTACTAAAGATACTATGGTTATTCGTCAAAATTTGAATACCCTTTATCTCTTGCCTTTTGTATTTGAGGGTTGAGATAAAAGAGTTCATTTTTTCAATTTCACTATTATAAGGGTAATAATAGGTCTCGTCTGATTTATGTCTTTTTAATATATCTAATACTTCCTGATCATAGAGAGGCAGTAAGGTCATACGATGAAGCTCATTGACATATTGATCTATATTTTGATTGATTTGATTAATAATTTGAGTGGAGTAGTTGTATGTTTGATTCTTGAGAGTATGGGAGTACTGTACATAAGTAATCATACCTAATAGATTTAAAGGAATAAGAATAACTAATAAAAAAAGGATAATCATTTTATATTTTAAAGACATAGGCACAGCTCCCAAGATATGTTTGTATCTATTATAAATCTTTTATGAATCCGCTTACATTAAAAACCCTATACAAAGATCCCTTATGAAATGTCATAAAGGACCTTTGCAATTTTATCCATTATTCTTGTTCTCTTTTTAGTAGACTATTTATATCCTGTTCTAATAATGATTTCGCTTTACTAGACAGCAATTTTTGCTTAGATGGATGATGAAGCTGCTCTAAAAATCTACTTAGATGGTTTATTTCCTGTTCAGTCTTACCTTTATTATTGTGGTTCATTGCTTGTTGAAGACTGTTCATGAGCTGCTTATACATTGGGTGCTTGATCTCTTCTTCCTTATAAAAATATAGAAGCGTTTGTTGAATTAATCTGTAATCAGGAGTAATACGAATATCCAAGGAATTAGATGTAACAACCTTTCCCTTAAAATCAACCTCCGCCCATATCTCAAATGACCTTACTTCACCTACAGGTTCATCAATCTTTACTATTCCATCCCTATCTATGGTAACGATATTTGGATGAGACGTACCGTATTTTACTGTTGCCTCCTCAATTGGAAGTTCTGTTTCATCGTTAAGAAAGGCATGTATATCTGTTTGAAACACATCTCCTAGTGAGATACCAGTAAATTCAGAAGTTACTTCTACCCTTTCCAAGGAAGCTGTCTTCTCTGGTCGATGGATACCGTCCCCTATTTTTAGAGACTTGATATACATATTAGCACTAGCAGGGCTATCTGAACCGATTTTTATGAGATTAGAACTATTTTCTGATTTTGCCGTTGCAGACCATACAAATTTTCCATCCACATAGAGGTCGTAGGATGATTCCGTTGTTGCAACCACTCTATAGGTATGAAATTGAGATGTATCCATTGATATGGAGTGGTTAGCTGACATCAACCTATCTTGAACTGTACCCACTTCCCCATCATGAGTTAAGAAAATCGAATATAGTTTATTATTTACCCGGATAGACACTTCATTGCCGTTACTCGATCCATTCACTCTTGCATCAAACTCGAACGTAAATGCATCTGTTGGGAACTCTATATCTTTTTTTACTAAATAATGATAGGTTCCTCTTCCATTCGTACTATTTTCCAAAAGGTGAACATATCCATCTTCTTGCCTGACGAACCCGGTCGTATCAGTGCCTTTAGAAATAGTCCACCCCTTTTCATAGTCCGAAAAATCCTCATCTAACAGATTCCAATAGGTACCTTCTGGAATCACTTGTATCGTAACGGAATTAGATTCAACAATGGTACCCTCTAAAGTAACTCGTGCTTTTAGATCAACTGTACCTTCTTTAAGCCCATATATATCTCCGTTTCTAACCTCGGCTACTTCAACATCCGAGGAAACAAAATCGATTTGGGCAGAGGAAATATCCATTGGATCACCAGCTTTTGTTTCAGCTTCTATATGCAAAGGAATTGTTTCTCCCGCCTGCAAAACATGTTGATCAACTCGAATACCCACAAAGCCCAAGTCATCTTGCTCCTCTTCCGGTACTGATTTTGCTAAGGCGATTTTCGTACTTCCTCGTTGTCCTACCTCGTAAACCATATAGATTGTATCGCCTTCTTGGATATACGCCCTTGATGCAGCACGTCCGTTTTCCGGAAAATAATCAGATGCTGTGTAATAGGCACCACGATGAATTTCTTGATCAAAATTCTCTCCCACTTCCACTACATACTGATTACCTGAACTAGCATGAACCGTCACATAGTGTTTCCCTTTCCATGGAAAGTAGTAGGCCCCTGAAAGATTTCCTTTATGGTCTATCTCATCTTTGTTTATCGGTGAAATAAATGGCGTTCGCTGTGTTTCCCAATTCCGTCCATCATCAGACCAAGCCATATAAATCCTTCTTGTTCCATGGTTGTTCCCCATTAGCAACATGACATATTTATTTTGTTTAGATGGGATCGTATATTCAAAGACTCGTGCATAAGATGCCTCACTAATGTCATCAAAATCGGACGTATCCACTACAATCTTTTCGTACTCAAAATGGATACCATCCTCCGAAGTAGCAAGTCTTGTTTTACTATTCTCACCATGGAAATAAAGAAATAACTTCTGCTCCTCCTCTACCCATATTGGATGAGCGGAGGCAACATGAGAAACAGAATAATGTGGTTCCCATTCTCGACTTACGATTGGATTATGTTCGTACTCTGTCCATGGCCCTTCTATGGAATCTGCATAAGCCATACTAATCCCACCTGGGGCATCATGAGGTCCATAATACATGTAGTATTTTCCAAGAGGATTTTCGAAGTATTTTTCTGCGTGGATGATGGTAGGAAAATCAAATTCCCCAGTTGGATTATAGTCCATCTTCTCTGGATCAATAATGACTTTTTCATATTGAAACACAGGAAAATCAGAGATCTCTAACTTCTCTTCTGCAGATACCGGTTTAGTCATCAACAGCGAAACACCAACAAAAACAACCAATGATAAACATAAACTAATGGAAAGCGCTTTAATTTTATTCAATTACTCTTCTCCCTTCCTATTGAATGAAGTATTTCTTCCCGCCTCTAATCCTTATTATGAGAAAAAAGATGGGCGAAACGAAATACCCCTCTGTTTAGAAAAGGTATCTTTTTTATATTTCATCGATACTTTCATTCCCACAAAAAAGAACACCCCAAAGGGATGCTCTTAATTCGATCGAATCTCTTGTTTCATAAACAGTACATAAGAAATGGCAAAACAAATCATCGTCGCAGCGATGAGTCCGGTGAGTTGTGGCCAAATTAATAATAGGCTTTGACCTAAGGGAAGTGGCCCCGCAACTGCTCCTGCCGTTTGTTCCATTGTTAGTGGTCCGAGACTTCGAACAGATGGGGATAGCATTGTCGTAGTCGACTCACTAAACAAATAGTTCGGAGAAAGTCTCATCAAGTTCAATATCGTTCCTTGTTTCTCGATCACATCCGCTTGGCTCGTAGGATTTTCTGGATTTAGCATCGACTTGGAAATTAGTTTGATAATCATGTTGTAAAACATACTAAAAAAGATCCAAACTGCAATTCCTGATAAAGCGGATGTTGCGGCTTGTCGGAATCGAACGGAAAACAGGATGCCCAGATTTAACCAAAAAGCGATATACGCGACACATAACAGGAGGAAACAAATAACTCTAGCAAACTCCTCAAAAGTTGGCGGAATGCCTATAATCAATATTCCGAATGCCATGACCAAGAAGCCTAATGCAAAAAACAATACCGTATTTAGCAATAAAGCGGCTGTAAATTTAGCATTTAACACATAGTCTCTCGGAATCGGTTGAGCCATTAATCGACTTAGTGTTCCTTTATTTCTTTCGGAATTAATGGCATCGAATCCTAGAGCTATGCCTAGCAAAGGGCCTAGAAACGTAACAAACGTGATAAATGGAGGTAGCGTTCCATCGGAAACCGTAAATAGTTTCAGAAACAAGAAGGACCCTTTTGCTATCTCCTTCGCATCTTCTGACGCTGATATCGCATCTTTAATCGTGGAAACCGCTGTGTATAACGATCCCACACAAGTAAGCGTAATAATAAGCAGAAGAATAATAATCCTCCAGCTTGTAATATAATCAGTAAACTCTTTTCGCACTAGTGAAGTGAAAGCAAGTCTAAGTTGCTTTTTAGATCGCTCTTGTTCTACATTTTTTTCTTCCTTTGGACGAAATTTGCTTTTCAACGTTTCCACGTTAGGCAGGTTCATGTGTCTCACGCCCTTCGAAATAGCGATGATAAATCTCATCCAATCCATAGTTTTTACGGTGAATATAGTATAAATCTGCCTGTTCGTTGATGACTGCTCTAGCTAGTTCTGATGTTACATCATGGTCACAATACACATCTATTTTCCCTTCCAGTTTCTCGATGCGATTTACACCGTCCACTTGTTCTATAGTAGCTAGAAGAGCTTCATCCATTGGATTCGCGTGAACCCGAACGACGAATGTATCCTCAAAGAATAGCTGATCTGCTAGACTTACCAAGTCACCCTGTGCTAGGAGGCGACCATTTACAAAAATTCCCACACGATCGCAGATTTGCTGAACCTGGTGGAGCTGGTGAGAGGAAAGCAAAACCGTAATATTCTCTTCTGCATTCAATCTTTTAATAAGCTGCAAGAGTTCACGAACCCCTTCCGGATCAATACCAAGAGTAGGCTCATCCAAAATAATAACATCCGGGTCCTTCATCAATACGTCGGCTAAACCGAGGCGTTGCTTCATCCCTCTCGAATATTTGCCAGCCTTTTTACAAGCAGCTTGTTCCAGACCTACTTTTTGTAGCAAGTCTAAAGCACGTTCTCTTCCTTGTTTTTTTGGAATTCCGTTTAAGGCTGCTGTGAACATAAGGTTTTCCAAGCCGGTCATCTGTTGATAAAACCCTAAGTCGTCTGGCAAATACCCAACTCTTCTTTTTACATCAAGAGGATACCGTGTTGAGTTTATTCCACATACTTTTACAGCCCCTGAAGTTGGTTCACTCAGTCCAAGCATCATCAAAATAGACGTAGACTTACCAGCCCCGTTTGGCCCGAGTAATCCGAAAATTTCTCCCTTCTGAATTGATAGAGATAAGTGGTCCACCGCAAACTGATCGTCATATTTTTTCGTAATTTCTTCAAGCTCAATAATTGCTTCAGCCACAGTTATCTCCTCCCATATTTTCTAAACAAGTAATACATACCAGCTGCAACTGCAATGATGATGATTACTCCTACAAATCCCCATAATGTGGAGGTTTTTACGGAAACACGAAAGGTAGCTTCAGATGACGCTTCATCGGCTTCTGCTGTCAATGTAGTAACATAATCTCCCGCGATTGCATCATCTGGTGCCTTTAGAGTTACTTGAATCGTCTCCTTTTGACCCGGTTCTATTTTGGCAATTTTGCTCGTATCAAACTCCGTTTCCCAGTTTGGTGGAGCAGATGCCGAGACATCGACATTCGTTAAAGTTGCCGTACCCGTATTTTCAACGACTAAGTCCACGGTTTTATCTTCCCCTGCGGTGACATCCGTACTTAGTTTTCCAGATGGAGTTGTAAGCTTCAATTCATACGATCCTGTGATCACTGCTTCTAGAGTTGTTTCAGCAGATGTACTACTTGTTGCAGCTTTAATCGGTAATTGATACGTTTCCGCCTTTGCGTTTTTCGGTGGCGTGACCTCAACCGTAATTTCCTTTGATCCATTAGGTTCAACCGTTACGGACGTCACATTTTTACTGTCTGCTTTAAACTGTACTCCCCAGCCTTCTGGTGCACCAGAACTCAAGGAATAGTTTTGTTCTTCCGCTGTTCTATTTTTCAAGGTAGCCGTGTAAGTAAACGTCGAATCCGTATGTCCTTCCATGTTAGGTTGTTCTGAGGTCAGCTCGGTTTTAAAAGTTCCTTCCTCCGAAACCGTTGTGACAAAAGGTAATTCGGCACTCGTTCCTCCGTTCCCATTTGCAACAAGCTGGAACTGATAGTCCGCCTTTTCAACCTTCAAAGGTACCGTCACCTCTAACGTTAGCCCCTGTGAGCTGTTAGGTTGAACAGATAATTGCTGAATGTCTCTTCCATCTGATGTAATCGTCTGGGTCCACCCATCCGGTAGATTTTCAACCTCAAACGTTACATTTTGAATCGTCGAACCATCATTCATCACATCGACACTGTAGCTAATCGTTTCACCTGGCGTGACAGATAATCCTGTAAAAGGAGTATAAAGTGTCAACTCCCCTGCTGCTTGGACTGGTCGAAGTCCAAGTGTACTGCCAACCGTGAATAAGATAAGTACAATAAAGCCTAACTTCTTCAACATCTTCCCAATCCTCCTAAACTATAATTTTATTAAACTATTTACGTTCACCCATTGTACGGGCAGCTTTCCATTTTGGATTTGTTTTTCTGGAAAAAAACTTGTAAAATCTGTGATAGTTAACTAGGAACTGCGTGTTAGGAGGGATCAGAATGGATCGTGTCCAGGAAGATATCCGCCTCATGCGAGAAATCGCCCATGGTTCCAAAAGTGCGTTCCAAAACCTCTACGAAATGTATAGCAGCTTTGTTTACAGGATTGCCTACCAAGTCGTTCGGAACCAAGAAGAGGCAGAGGATATTTGTCATGATGTTTTTTTAGAAGTGTATCAAAAAACTGGGGAATACAAGCCTACCAAAGGTAGTGTGAGAGCATGGCTAGCGGTTAAAACCAAAAGCCGGAGCATTGACCGATTAAGAAAGAAAAAGCCGTTACTCGTTCAAAAATTAGAATACGTGGCTACACACCAGGAGGAGCCTGCTGATGCGCTAGTCTTTTCTCAGTTAGAAAGACAGCACCTTCTAAAAGCATTGAAAGCTCTCCCGAAGGAACAACAGCATGCGATATATGCCTCCTATTTTTTAGGTCAAACTCACCATGAATTAGCACGTTCTATGAATAAGCCATTAGGCTCGGTTAAATCTTTTATCCGATATGGTCTCAACAATCTACGAAAACAGAAAACGATCCTTAACTGGAGTAAGTCTAGTGGAGGTGAAGAGAAGAGTGAATTTTAATTCCCATCTCACAGAAGAAAAAATCATAGATTACCAGCTTGGAAATCTAGATATGGAAGAAACAGCTCAAATAAAGGAGCATCTCGATACATGTCCCACCTGCCAAAGCCATTTGGAGAATTGGAAGGATCTTTTACTTGACGTCCAACATGTTGAGAATGAACCATCTCCGCAGATGTATCAGCGACTCCAGCAAAGTATTGCCAATACGAAGGGTAGTATGAAGCAGAAAAAGAAATATTGGGTGTTCCCTGGCTTTGCAACAGCGGTTTGTCTCATCATGATTTTATTTACGATCTACGATTCGAAGGAACCAACTTACCAAGTCATGCATAATGACTCCATCAAAAACCAAGAGATGGTAACTAAACCACAGACGAAGCGGTTAACTATTATTCCAGTAAAAGACTTTGAAAACTTGCATGGCAATGTGTGGGTTAATAAGGAAACCAATGAGCTTTTAATTGAAGTGAGTGGCATCCATGATCAAGCAGATAAGGATTACCAGTTATGGATGCTTGATCAAGACAACCATTTGGAGAGTGAGATATTGTTCGTCCAAAACGGAACCGCAAAAATTCTTTACCGTGGAGAAAACGTACGGAACTTGCAAATGATAAAAGCAAGCCTCGAACCCCGTGGAGGAAGCTCAGAACCGACTGGTCCCGATACCTTCTTTGTACCTGTCAACTATAACTGATTATTTCCCCAAGGAACACCTAGCCAACTATAGGCATATGCTGAAGCAGAGGTGTTCAATATGAGAGGAATGAGACAGCTCTCTGCGTTCGTATTTTACTTTTTTCTTTTTCTAATTGGCTTTGCCATTTCTATTGTTTGGCTGATCTTTGTTATGCCACTTATGGGAGTGACAGCAACCTTTGTATGCCTTGGAATAGCTGCACTAGCTTATTTAATAGATATGTTTAGACGAATGTGAAACCCGCCCAGGCTTCAAGTCTGGGCGGGTCTTATATGTCCTTCATTGCAGGGATAGGAGGCTGGGCACCTTCTTTCAAAATTACAATTCTGGATACCTTTGTAGCCAGTTTCATAGCATCTGCAATGGAAAGTCCGCTCAATATTCCAGTTGCAAAACCCGCATTATACGCATCACCCGCTCCAGTTGTATCTACTGGCTGTAACTGTTCACTCTCGACCACTTCGTAGGAATCGGATGTTACATGGACAGAGCCTTTTCCACCTAAAGTTGTGATGACATGTTTTACTCCTTGTGAAAGGATGCTACGGGAAGCTATGACTACACCCTCTAACGAGTCTATCTTTTGTCCACTTAATAAAGCAAGTTCATGTTCATTCGGTGTTAAAAAATCAACGTTTTGTAAAAGTTGAGGTGTTAACACTTGGGCTGGGGCCGGGTTAACCACAACCGTTTTTCCTTTGGCATTGGCAACCTCTACTGCTTTTTCTATGACTGGAAGTGGAACCTCTAGCTGCACTAACAGTAGGTCGCACGCCTCAAAAAGTTGTTCCTGGTTTGCGATATCTTCTACAGTTAAAGCATGATTCGCTCCTGGAACAAGTACAATCGAATTCTCTCCATCCTTGCTCACTTGAATCATCGCTGTCCCAGTTTGTCCAGCTTGTTTAATACCTTCCGTGTTCAAACCCTTCTGTTGAAAATGCTCGAGGATTGTTGAACCAAAATCATCCTCCCCTACCGCTCCGATAAAGGACACATTCGCTCCTAACTGCGCAGCAGCGACAGCTTGATTTGCACCTTTCCCTCCAAAAAAACGTTCGTATCCATTGCTTAGAATCGTTTCACCAGGTCGAGCGATATGATCGACAGATAAGACGAGATCCATGTTAATACTACCAACAACTAATATATTCATCTTCTCACCTCTTCTCTAAAAGAATATGCTCCATAAGCTCTTCTTTCGTTAGAACTGGTTCTTTTAGTCCTAGCTCTTGTCCCAGACTTGCATAGAAAGGGGGCTTTAACATGCTTTTTTCCAAAATCGTTGGATTCCAGAAAATATCCCGCTGCATCCCATCGGCAATTTTTTCCCCTTGCGCCATGACGATAACTCGCTCAAAATGACGGACAACAAAGTCCATGTCATGTGTGATCGTAATGACAGTTTTTCCTTTCTCTTGCAATGCATCTAGCAAGTAGCCGATTTGTTGGAGACCAATCATATCCTGTCCAGCTGTCGGTTCGTCCATGATGATGATATCTGGATCCATCGCGATGACCGATGCTAACGTGACAAACTTTCGTGTTGAGTAAGGTAGGTCATATGGGTTTTCTTTCATGACGTCCTTCATTCCGGTTAACTTTGCCGCATATTCCACGTGTTCCTTAATCTCTATATCGCTCCACCCCAGATTTCGAGGACCAAATGCTATCTCGGCATATACATCACTATGAAAAATCTGATCATCTGGATTTTGAAACACATACCCGACTCGTTTCGATAACTTGGCGGTTGTAAAGTCTTTCGTATTCCAATCTCCAAGAAAGACATCCCCAGAGATAGGTTTTAGTAACCCGTTCATTAGCTTTACAGCGGTAGTTTTCCCAGCTCCATTTTGACCGATTATGGCGACACGTTCTCCTTTTTCGAAGGATAGATCAAAGGTTCTTAGTGCAGTTGTTCCATCGGGATATGTAAAACTAACCTGTTCCATTCGTAATACCGTCATGCTCATCCCTCCTTCCTCGTAACAATGGACTCAAGCTCTTCCAACAACTCACGCTTATTTAGAGGGAATGTTGAAAAAGAAAGCCCCTTCTCCTTCAAGTCAAAATACATAGAAGCAATCGAGGGAACTGCAATATGGAATGAAAGATAATCAGGATTAGAAAAAACGTCTGCCGTTTCCCCTTCCATGACCACTTTCCCATCTTCCAAGACAAATAGATAATCTGCATATTCCATCATCAAATCCATCTTATGCTCCACAAGCACAATCGTTTTTCCAAGCTCTTTCAGTGTTCCAATCATTTTAAAAATTTCCTCTGTACCTTGTGGATCCAATTGGGAAGTCGGTTCATCGATAATAAGGATATCCGGATCCATGACTACGATAGAGGCTAAAGCAACTCGTTGACGTTGACCGCCTGATAACTCAAAGGGGTTTTTGTCCCGAAGATGCTCAATGTCCACCTGCTTCAAAATCTTATTTACGGATTCGATGATCACTTCTTCCGGAATACCAAGATTCTCTAAGCCGAAAGCTATTTCATCAAAGACGGTTTCCTTCACACCAGATATTTGAATAAAAGGGTTTTGAAAGATATAGCCAATTTTACCGGCAACATCACCTAACTCCATGTCGAGCATAGATGCTCCTTCTAACAGGATCTGTCCCTCCACATCACCTTTATAAAAATGCGGTACAAAGCCTCTCAATAGATGACATATCGTTGTTTTTCCAGAACCATTGTTGCCAATAATTCCGTATAACTTTCCTTTCTCTATTTTTAAGGAAATATCCTTTAAAAGGAAATCATGACTTGTTGGATATCGATAGGAAACGTTTTGAAGCTCAAAAACGTTCGTCAACTTAACACCCTCCCTATTATCAAGCCTATGATGATCAAAATAAACACGATTGGCAGTACTCTATCTATTGGCCCTTTGGTTAGCTTATGAAGGTTTGTTTTTTTCGTTTTTTTCATAAAGGCTCTTGCCTCCAACGTAATAGCCCGTTCCTCTGTACTTGCAATCGAAGACAGAATGAGTGGCGTAAGGGTAGGAATAAAAGCTTTGGCTCTTACCCAAACACTTCCTTCTGTTTCGATTCCTCTCGTTTTCTGGGCATCCATGATTATTTTAGAATGCTTTTTCATTTCCGGAATAATTTGTAGGGTGGATAGGACGACATATGCTCCCATTGGTGGAAGTCCAATATCTTCTAGGGATTTTACAAAGTCTCGAATCGTAGTAATCCTAAAAAATAATAGAAATGCTGAACCGATGGCTAAAATTCTCGACGTCATCATAAGTCCATACTGGATACCTTCCGCTTTAATTGTTAAAAAACCAAACTCCCATACCACTTCATTTCCTGGATAAAAGAAAGCTTGCATAAAAAATACGACAACGAGTAAGAAAGATAATGCTAGAAAGACATTTTTCAAAAACTCTTTATGTACACCTGCCAAAGCAGCAATTACAATACATACAGGAAACATACTGAAAGCAAACCAATAGGAAGATACAATAAAGACCGAAATGGCTATCATCAAAGTAAAATAAACTTTTGTTAACGGATGTAATGATAAAATCCAATTCTTTTGCACGCTTTTGCCCCCCTTTTTGAGAAAGTGACTCTTTTCACAAAGTTTTGTGTAGAAAAGAGTCACCGTTAGGATGTAACTTACTTGTTTCTCTTCATGTATAAGTGACCATAATTTAGTTTAGACAGATAACGATCGGACATTAACTGAACGATATAATACACAATCAATACAGATACGATTTTGTCTGCAACCTCCGAAATGAAAGTAGATGAGAATACAGCTCCCCAAATTTCTTGACCTGCAGCAAGGAAAGTAGCCGTGATCAAGGCAGAAGTATTACCAGTTGCGCCTCCAAACACTAAAACCGTAATAGGTGCGGAAGTGATGATAGCGATAAATGTAATAATAATAGCAGAGATAAGGGCTTTCGGAATATTTTTGAACATCCCTTTCTTTGATAGAAGACCAGTACCAAAACCAATGGCAACAGATACAATCGCATATGGGAAGTAAATCGGGTTAAATATACCGTTAATTAAATTCGTTACAAGCCCAGCTAAAACAGCGACCCAAGGGCCCGCAATAACGCCGATTAGAATCGTTCCAATTGTATCTAAAAAGATAGGTAATCGAAGCACGCTCGCAATTTGAAAACCAACTAAGTTAATGGCTACTCCAACCGAAATTAGTAGCATTGCCATTACATTAAAATCATCTTTGAACCTTCTTTTCACTTTCTTTTCCCCCTTAAGAACAAATGGTTACTGCTCTTAAAAATAATGAAACTAATCTTTCACGATCTACCTCATACAGTACTTTTACATTAGGTGTTTGACCGCTTCTTCGGTCATAGTCGACAACGGTTGCCCCATTTGTGTGGGTTCCATGTCGTTCCACGGTTACAAAATACTCTTCCCCTTGAAATAAAGTAGGATCAACAACATAGGCAACAGCACATAAGTCGTGAAGTCGGATGACATCGTTAAAGTTTTCCTCGTGGAAAGGCGTTTTCTCCCCTCCATCTTGGTAAAAGCGGATCATCGAAACTATTTTTTCGGATAGATCGGTTTGCAACGCTTCTATGGAACTGACATCATCTTGACTCAAATAAGCTTTGTGAGTGACATCCAATCCACTCATCACAACAGGGATGCCAGAACGAAAGACAATGTCTGCTGCGTCTGGATCTACGAAAAGATTAAACTCTGCGGTAGGGGTAACATTCCCTCCCTTAGCCGCTCCTCCCATGATGGAGATTTGTTTGATCTTCGATTTCAAATGAGGATAAGATAATAAAAGTGCGCCAATATTCGTTAGTGGCCCAGTTGCAATGATCGTGATAGGCTCGGCGGCTTTGCTCAGCACATCAACCATTGCTTCTATCGCAAACCGCTTGCTTTCCACACGCTTAGACGTCGGAAATGTTACATCTCCGATTCCACTTTCTCCATGAACATGGTCCGCTATTTGAAGCTCCTTGTAGAACGGTTGATCCAATCCTCTCGCGACTTCCACATCTTTGCCTATGTAATCCAAGAAATTTAAGGCATTAGAAACTGTCTTATCTTGTGTTTGATTACCAGCACTCGTTGTAATCAAAAGTATGCTCAGTTCTTCACTAGCAAAAGCAAATAATAAAGCCATGATGTCATCAATGCCTGGGTCACAATCGATTATCGTCGGTATTCTTTGCAAGGTTTCACCTCCCTTTGATAACTTGATATCGCTTTCGAAAGCGGTTACTGATTTTCCCTACTATCATAATCGATTCCAAGAAAAATTCCTATACCTTTTTGTAAAATATTTCACAAAACCGGCAGTGACAGTCACCACCCGGTTTTTGTCAAAAAAACCAAAAAAAAGAGCGAGCATAGGCCCTCTCTTCCTTATTATGAAGTCGATTTTTCTAACATGGAATGCACTTTTGCAATTTCATCATCGGAAACAACAAGATAGTATGTGCCGTCAATGCTTGTGCCTTCCCCTTGTACCATATAACTCGTAAAGTTTTGACGAGTGTCACGGTAGTTGGCGAATAAATCTTGCATATCTGCAAAGTCCATATTCGTCACAACGTTATCCCCTAACACATCAAGGATATTATCAATTTTATTAACTGAAGCAATACTTGCTCCTTGCTCGATAATGCCTTGTATCACTTGTCTTTGACGTTTTGTACGTCCGAAGTCTCCCTCTGGATCAAAGTGTCTCATTCGAACAAATCCGATTGCTTTCGCCCCATCCAATTGGATTTCTCCTTCTTCAAAATGGTAGCCCTTTTGGTAATACCCTTCATCATACCAATCAATCTCATTGTTTACGGTAATACCACCAACGGCATCTACCATATCGGTTAAGCCTTCCATATTAATACGAACATAGTAATCTAGCTCAATGTCTAGGAAATTTTCTACCGTATCAATAGACATGTCCACACCACCAAATGCATAAGCGTGGTTAATCTTATCCTCTGTGCCACGACCAACAATCTCTGTTCTTGTATCACGTGGAATACTGACTAGTTGCATACTGTCTGTTTTCGGATCAAGAGACATCACCATAAGCGCGTCAGAACGACCACTATCGCTATCACGCTCATCCACGCCTAAAAGAAGAATATTCAGTCTTTCTTGTTCCTTTATTTTTTCCTTTGTTATTTCTGTATCAATGGTATCCACCTGTTGATGGATCTCCTTACTAACGGTTTGCTTTGCATCATGATATATAGAGTAAGCGTATCCTCCTGTTGTCAAAAGAAGTACGACTACCATTCCAATTGTAATTTTCAACCAGCGCTTTGACTTTTTCTTCGTTTCACTAGATTCTGTCAATATCCTACACCTCTTTTTTCACAAAATACTAACATTCGACTATTATACTATAAAACTGTCATGTTATGTTTAGTAAAATTATGAAGATTTCACGAGGCTCTTTAATTTTTTTATTCTTTCTGTATCGATTGGTTTCTCATAGGATGAGTCGTGGCGTACCGCTTTTCCAAAATGGATTTCTTTGGCTGGAAAGGCTGCTAAAAATTCCGAAATATTGTCTAAGGACAACCCAGCGCCAGCCATTAAAGTTGGTCCTTTATGTCCTACTTGTTTTTGCATAGTACGAAACTCGTTTACCGCTTTTATTGCTGTGTCTTTCCCTCCAGAGGTTAGGACTCGACGAATTTGTGGATACTGTTGAAGCACCTCCATTGCTTCAAATAGGTCTCTCGATTCATCCAAAGCTCGGTGAAACGTGACATCTAATCCAACGGACGCATGTAATAATTCCTGAAGGGCACCTTCATCAATCTTACCTGATTCGTTTAAAACCCCAATCACTACGCCTGTTGCCCCTAGTTTTTTGCACTGCTCGATATCTTTGATCATGACTTGCAAATCCTTAGAGGAATACACGAACCCTCTACTATGTGGTCGAATCATGACTTGGACCGGTATGGTTAAAGCTTGGCACACTTGTTGAATGATCCCATAACTTGGCGTAAGCCCTCCTTCTAACATTCCAGCGACTAATTCAATCCGATCTGCTCCTGCTTTCTCCGCAATGAACGCATCCTCTAAGGAGTCTGCGATGACCTCTATTTTCATACGTAATCCATCCTTTTTTCATAGTCAAATAGTCTTTCTAGCTCAATGTTTTCTAGGTATTATTTCCTTCCTGTACCGTAAAAATTTTGTCGTACAATCAGTTCTAAAGTGGTATAGACAACTATATAATAACTCAATTACTATTTAATTGGAAGGCTTTTTGTCTTCTGGACATGATAAAGGAAGGGAGGGTAAAGATTCCATCCAAGAAAATGTATAGACAATTATGAAAGCGATACCAATCAGAAAGGTGGAAATGTATGAAGAAAAAGACAACGAAAATTACAACCTTATCCGTTTTTTCTATACTGTTGCTTTTTACACAATTGTTCTCACCCATCCAACCTGTTCAAGCTGAAGAAACAAACGATGTAGTGGATATTATCCTTCTGCAAAATGTTCCTGAAGTGGACAGCGAGATTACCGATAATACGATTGCATTAGATGCATTAAAAATATTTGAAGATGGACATTTTGAGTTAGTGACGAAGGATTTGTCCTGGAAGTCTACAAACAAAAATGTCGCATCTGTGGATCAAGATGGAGAAGTAACGATTTCTGGTAAACCAGGCAGAACGTTTATTAAGGTATCTTACGGTTCCTTCTCTGATCGCATCGCCGTTGATTTTAAGCCTGATCGTTCCAAAAAGAAAAGAGGGAAACCCGATTTTACGGCTAAGTTAGTCAAATCTAAAGGAAGCCAATACGACATCGTGTCCCATGCAGTCGATGGCATGACGTTAAAAGAAAAAATCGGGCAAATGCTTATGCCTAGCTTCCGCAATTGGGAAGGGGAAAACGTAACGGAAATGCTGCCAGAGATTGAAGCACTCGTCAAAGAATACCATCTCGGTGGTGTTATTTTATTTAGAGAAAATGTTGTCACAACAGAACAAACCGCTGAGCTCGTTTCTGCTTATGAAGAAACGGCTGAAAAGTATGGTTTACTTCTTACAATCGACCAAGAAGGCGGGATCGTTACTCGCCTCCAATCAGGCACAGATATGCCAGGTAACATGGCATTAGGTGCAACAAGATCAGAAGACTTATCTAATCAAGTAGGACAAGCTATCGGGGAGGAGCTTCAATCCCTCGGTATTAATATGAACCTTGCTCCTGTCTTAGATGTGAACAATAACCCAGACAATCCGGTCATCGGGGTTCGGTCATTTGGAGAATCTCCTGAGCTTGTAGCGGACTTAGGTATTGCTTATACAGAAGGCTTACAAAGCGCTGGAGTCGCTGCAACTGCCAAGCATTTCCCTGGTCATGGAGATACAGCTGTCGACTCCCACTTAGGTCTACCAGAAGTTCCACATGATCTAGAGCGTTTAAAGGAAGTGGAGTTATATCCATTCCAGCAAGCGATGAAAGCGGGCATAGATGCTGTAATGACAGCACACGTTACGTTCCCTAAAATCGACAACACGAAAGTGATCTCCAAAAAAGATGGAACAGAAATCGCCTTACCTGCTACCCTATCCAAAAAAGTATTAACAGATCTAATGCGTAAGGACATGGGCTTTGAAGGAGTCATCATTACGGACGCCTTGAATATGGATGCCATTGAAGACCACTTCGGGCCGGTCGATGCTGCGGTAAGAGCCGTTCAAGCAGGGGCTGATATCCTTCTTATGCCGGTCGGATTAGAAGAGGTTGCTGGTGGCCTTGTGGATGCCGTGAACAACGGAGATATTTCGATGGAAAATATTGATGATTCCGTGGAAAGAATTTTAACGTTGAAAATCGAGCGAGGTATCATCAAATCTGATGTGACCACATCTTTAGCAGACAAGATTGCCAACGCAAAAGAAGTAGTTGGATCAGAAGCGCATAAACAAGTGGAACAAGCTGCATCCGAAAAGTCGATAACATTAGTAAAAAATGAGGACAATGCCTTACCTCTATCCGCTTCTTCAGAGGATAATGTGGTCGTTGTTGGAAATTCTCAGATTGATAAGCTTTATACAGAGATGAAAGCACTACATGAGAACACGACACTGATACGTTCGTCTGAGCCGTTAAGTGCAGATCAGCTTGAACGTATAGAAAATGCGTCTGCAGTCGTGGTTGGTACTTACACGTATAACGTCTCTGGCCGCTCTCCAAGTAGTCAACAAATGCAACTTGTGAACCAATTAATAGAAGTTTCTGAGGATGCACCTGTAATTGGGGTTGGTATAAGAAATCCATACGACATCATGGCTTACCCGACTATCGATGCTTATTTAGCCCAGTATGGCTTTAATCAATCTAGCTTTGAAGCTACTGCAAAAGTGATTACAGGTCAATTAAATCCTACTGGTCAATTGCCTGTAACGATTCCTAGCTATGATAGTGGCGTTCTTTATGAGTTTGGGCATGGTCTAAATTACTAAGAGGAAGCACCCTTCCTGGGTGCTTCCAAATTCGAAAGGGGTAATGAGATGAAGAAGTGGATTGTTGGTTTTTTAGCCGTTTGCTTAGCGCTTTCCTCGCTTTCGGTTGTTCTGGCAGAAGGAAATCAATACGGAAAAGAGAAAGGCAAACATAACCCTCATAAGTTTAAGCTTGGGGTCGAGGTTCTACTGGATGAACAAAAGGATTTAATTGAAGGCAAACGAGTTGGTCTCATTACAAACCCTACTGGTGTGGATCGGGACCTAAACAGTATCGTTGATCTTTTGCATAATGATCCAGATGTAGAATTAACAGCCCTGTATGGTCCAGAGCACGGGGTAAGAGGAAGCGCTCAGGCAGGGGAATACGTAGAGTATTACATCGATGAACAAACAGGGGTACCTGTTTATAGCCTTTATGGACAAACAAGAAAGCCTACGCCAGAAATGCTCGAAAACATTGATGTGCTCCTATTTGATATTCAAGACGTTGGGACAAGATTCTATACGTATATTTATACGATGGCCTATGCAATGGAAGCAGCGAAAGAAAATAACATTCCTTTCGTTGTCTTAGATCGTCCGAACCCGATTAATGGGGAAGATGTAGATGGGCCTGTGTTAGATCCTGAATACTCCTCTTTCGTCGGTAAATATCCTATCCCACTCCGTCACGGTATGACGGTTGGAGAACTAGCAAAATTATTTAACAACGAATATGGAATTGGGGCAGATTTAACCGTTGTAGAAATGAACGGCTGGGACCGAGATGACTACTATGATGAAACTCCATTAGAATTTGTACTACCATCTCCAAACATGCCAACATTAGATACAGCGTTAGTGTACCCTGGTGCTGCTCTTATTGAAGGAACAAATGTATCAGAAGGACGTGGAACAACAAAACCATTCCAGTTGATCGGGGCACCATTTATAAATAGTACAGAGCTCGCGAAAGCATTGAATGATAAAAATCTACCTGGTGTCGACTTTAGAGCAGCATCCTTCACTCCATCTTTCTCGAAGCATAGCGGAGATCTATCCAACGGAGTTGAAATTTACGTAAAAGATCGCGATGACTTCTCTCCTGTTCTTACAGGACTACATCTAGTAAAGACGATCCACGACATGTATCCAGATGATTTCGAATTCCGCGCTGAAAATAGTGCTGGTGTTTCCTTCTTCGATTTATTAGTAGGAAATGGCTGGATTCGAGATGCTATTGAGGAAGGCAAATCAGTAGAAGAAATTCAGAAGCAATGGGAAGCTGACTTAAAGGACTTTAAGGATCTTAGAAAAGAATATCTCTTATACAGATAAGAGAAAGGACGCATCACGAACGATGCGTCCTTTCTGTTGCATTATTTTCTTCTGTCAAAGCGGCCATTGCATGAGGGAAATGATCTCCATATGCCTTTAATGTCTCTTTTGCTTTTTCTATTTCAATCCCAAACATGATCATGAGGATCGCAATTCTTGTATCTCCTTCCGCTCGATGGGAGAATTCTTTTGCCACTTCCTCTCCTACGCCGGTGATTTCCGTAATAATCGAGATCGATCGCCTTCTAAGCTTCGCGTTCGTTGCTTGAAGATTCACCATATAGTTCTGATAGACCTTCCCCAACTTAATCATTGATGTAGTAGAGATCATATTCAATACCATTTTCTGTGCCGTTCCAGCTTTCAGTCTCGTTGACCCCGTGACAATCTCCGGACCGACTGGCACTTCGATTGGATACTTGGCAACGGTGGAAAGGACAGAATTCAAGTTACAGCTAAGTCCTACTGTAGGGATATTCTGTTCATTTGCGTACTCCAATGCACCTATTACATAAGGCGTTCGGCCACTCGAAGCAATTCCGACGACTAAATCTCGGTTGGTCAGGACTTCTTTTGCCTTGTTCCTCCCAGCTTCTATATCGTCTTCCGCATTTTCAACGGCATAACGTAGCGCGTGATCGCCTCCTGCGATAATTCCATTGATTAATGTACTAGGCACTCCAAATGTTGGTGGACATTCCGAAGCATCTAACACCCCTAATCTTCCACTTGTTCCAGCACCAAAGTAATAGACTCTGCCTCCATTTTTCAAACAAGCCACTACTTGGTCAATAGCTACTTCAATTTGAGGTATTGCCTTTTGCACACGATCTATTACTGTACGATCTTCACTATTCATCAACTCAATAATTTGTTTTGTCGAAAACGCATGAAGATTTTCCGATTGTTCATTTTTCATCTCTGTCACATTTGATAAATTTGTATCCGTCATACCGTCAGCCTCCATTGGTAGCTTCTTTGCCGATATAATTTTGCCATGAATGGCTTACATGTTCTCTTTGATTGAGGTGTCCGTTCTTCTCTAAAATGTATAGATAAGCACCAATAACTGGCGGAAAAGCTGGGAAAATAAGCTCCTTGTGAAGGTTATTCTTTTCAACTGTCCTTACAAACTGTTGTTTAAAATATAAAGATTGGAACAACCCACCTGTTAACACTAGTGGATCGTTCAATGAATCTGGTTTGCGGCGTACAACACCATTCAGCAACTCTAGCAAATTTCCTATCGCGTGATGGACTAAACCTTCTGCTTTTTGATCCCCATTGGCAGCCAGCTCCAGAACGGGTCTGGCCAAGGATGCAATCGACTGTCTAGGGTTAGAGCTTTCATAGATAGCCGTTACGAGTTCACTAGGATCTTGAAGGTCCAAGTATTGCAGAATAACCTCTGTTAAAGCACTGTTGCTCCCCCGCCCATCATATGCCTTCATGACGGTGCGAAGTGCTTCCTTCCCTATCTCAAATCCACTTCCTTCATCCCCGAACAGATATCCCCACCCACCTACACGAATGGGAGATTCTGCATCTCCAGACATCGAATAGGCGATGGAGCCTGTTCCAGCAATGAGAACAGTTCCAGAAGCGGATGATGTTCCACTTTTCAAAGCACTTACGGCATCATTTTTTACAATGATGGAGGAGGACAATTCTTCATGGAAAGATCGAATCCATTGTTTCCACCTTAAGAAATCCTCTTGGCGATCCCCTCCAGCTGTACTTACAAAGATTTCTTTTATATGCTCCATTTTCACCTGAGTTTGTTCAAACAAGTTTCTTAATAAAAGGTGAATTTGTGACTCAATGTAAGCGGGCCGGTTCGATTTAATATTCGTGGATCCAACCTCTACCATTGCCAAAATGTCCCCATATTGGTTTCCAACCACGCATTGCGTTTTTGTTCCACCACCATCAATCCCAATGAATAATTGCTTACTTAACGGCACCTGCTGTCAATCCCTCCATGAATTGTTTCGAAGCAATAAAGAATAGGACGATCATTGGCAAAGACGACAAGGTTAGCCCTGCAAATAACGCGCCCCAGTCTGCTGAATGTTCTCCGAATAAGGAAAGCATACCGACTGGAATCGTCTTCTTCAACTCATCGGTAATAAAGATAAGCGGGAAGAAAAAGTCATTCCAGGATTGAATAAAGTTAATGATCGCTACCGTTCCAATTGCTGGTCTCATTAATGGAAGTACGACATTCCAAAGAATGCGTAAGTCGCTTGCCCCATCCATACGAGCCGCCTCTTCTAACTCACGTTGCATCGTCCGGAAGAATCCGGTCAGAATGAGAATCGATAACGGAATACCTTGTGCCGTGTACATAAAGATTAATGACCATAAAGAATTTAGTAAGTCTAAGTTCTTCATGATGACAAATAGTGGAACAATCCCCAATTTAATTGGAATCATCATCCCCATCAGGAAAAAGAAAAAAAGATAATTATTCCACCAAAACGTGTACCTAGCAATATAGAAAGCTGCCAAAGAAGTAGTGACTAAAATTAGTAACACGGATGTGACACTTACGATGGCACTATTATAAAAATAGGTCATGAATGGAATTTGATCTAACAATGTCTGATAGGTTTCCAGACTGAAAGATTTTGGTAGAGATAGTGGATTCATAAATATTTCTCTACTCGGTTTAAAGGATGACAAAATCATTAAAATGATTGGGTAAAGACTGATGGAGGCAAACACAAAGGCAATGACATAATAAAACGGCTTTGTCCAAATCGTATCCTTCATTGATATTCCCTCCTACATCTCTACTTCTTTTTTCTGCATAAATTTAAGCAACAATGCTGTAAACGTCGATATAAAAATGAATAATACTACTGCAAGTGCAGACCCAAGTCCAATCGCTGTGGAGTCCCCTGTAGATCCACCAAACGCTAATCGGTAAAAGTAAACCGCTAACGTATCTGTGGAGTGATAAGGTTCTCCTTGCGAGCCTTGCATCGCATAGACTAATTCAAACGCTTCAAAGGATTGAATAAACGTTAAGACTGTTGTGATCATGATGGACGGAATCATAAGAGGTAGCATAATCGTTTTCATCATTTTGAACTCTTTTGCACCATCTAATGTTGCTGCTTCCAACAGCTCTTTTGGGATAGCTTGAAAGCCTGCTAGGAAAATTAGAAGCATAAACCCAATCCCAAACCAGCAGTTTACTAGAATAATTGTGATTAAAGCCGTATCCGGATCCCCAAGCCAAGCTTTTTGTAGATTTTCCAGCCCGAATTTTCCAAGCAACACATTAAGTGCACCAAAGTTCGGGTTTAAGATAAGCTTCCACAAGAACCCGACTACAATGACAGATAACAGTCTTGGTAGAAACAAAGCAATTTTGAAAAATTCTCCAAACTTTAACTTCTTATAAATTAAGTAAGCTAAGAAAAAAGCAATCGCATTTTGGAAAACAAGCTGGACCACAAAATAAATAATGTTATGTCCAAAGGAGTTCCAAAAGAAGCCACTAAAAGGCTCTAAAGTAAATAAATTGACGAAGTTCTTAAAGCCTACAAAGTCTCCTCTTATCATCCCATTCCAATCAAAAAAACTATAAGAAAGGGCAGCTAAAAGAGGATAGACGATGAATAGGCCATACACTATTATGGCAGGAACCGGGAAAAGATGGATGGCCCATCTTTTCCAGTTCCTTTTCTGTTTTTTGCGGTTCAGTTTTTTGTTTATTTCTAACTCCATTGTGTACCGCCCACCTTACTTATTATTGAAAGGGTTCAAACCAAGTTGCAGCATTTTCCTGTAGTGCTTCCGTAACCCCTTCTGGTGTTTGTTCTCCCAAATACATACCTTGAAGCTCTGTTTCCAACGTTACTTTTGTTGTTGGATTTCCTCCAGAGAAATGGACAAGCATCATGTATGGTGTTGGATTGCTTTCTACCGCTTTTCCTAAATTGTTGACTAGTTCATCATCAGATTCTGTACCAGGAATCGCACTGATCATTTTGAATTTCTCTGTGAACAGATTTCCGAACTCTTTTGTCGTCATGAACTCTACGAATTTTTTTGCTTCTTCTACGTGTTCCGATTTCGCATTTACCCCATAAGATCCATCAACCCATGTTGTAACTGTTGCGTCTTTGCCGACTGCAGATGGCATTGGAAAGAATCCTAATTCTAAATCTGGATTCATTTCTCTCAACACTTCTATCTCCCAGCTTCCCATTGGGAACATGGCTGCTGTTTCTGTGAAGAATAGCGTGCGAATGTCTTCCATTCCTAGCCCTTCATAATTTTCTGGGAAGTATTTTTTCAATTCATCCATCGCTTTAATAGAGCTTAAAAATTCTTCACTCGTGAAGTCTGTTTCCCCAGCTGCAATTTTTTCGACAAAGTCATTTGCTCCATAATGAGCCGGTCCAAAAATACCGTGAGCTAGTGACAACAACCAGCCTTCTTTCGTTCCTAAAGAAATGGGTGTATAGCCTTCACTTTTAAGTGTTTCATTTAACGCGATAAATTCATCCCAAGTTTTCGGCTCTTCCAAACCAAGCTCTTCAAAAATCGCTTTATTATAGAACATTTGCGTCGTACTGATGTTCAAAGGTACCCCATACTGTTTTCCATCTGAACCCTTTGCCGCAGCAAGAGAAGACTCAGGGAAAACATCTAATCCATTAATGTCATCTAATGGTGCTAAGTAACCTTGATCGGCTAATTGGATACCAGGAGCATATGGTCGTAGGTGGATAATATCAGGACCTTCTCCCGCTTTAAGTGCTGTATTCAGAATCGTGTTGTATTCTGTATTCTTAGATGGTTTAAATTCTACGTTGATATCTGGATACTTTTCATTAAAAGCATCGATTAAAGCTTGATATCTTTCTGTATCCTCGGTACGCCAGCTTCCAATTGTTAGGGTGACGCCTTCTGACTCTTCTGCACTTTCTCCTTCAGAACCTTCTCCTTCTTCCGAGCCTGCATCAGAAGAGCAAGCAGCCAAGAATAGAGCAAACAAAGCAAACAAACCAGCTAACCAAAACTTATTAAGACTTTTCAACGTATTGACCTCCTAAAATTTTTTATATGTTTAGCTCCCTTCAATAAAAGGAGTAAATCAACGAATGTAAAGTAGATCTAATTTCTTTTAGCTTAGTGTTTCTACCGAAATGAACGGCGTTGGTAAGAAACACAACGACTAATTCTTTACTTGGGTCAACCCAAAGGCTTGTTCCCGTAAAGCCAGTATGTCCAAAGGTGCCTAGTGGCCATTTTTCACCACACGCTAGTGGATCTTGAGCATCGTGATAGACTTGAAAGCCTAATCCACGATTCCCACCTCTCGGTATTAAAGCGTTTTCAATAATCTGTGTAGGAAGAATATCTTGCGTCTCCGGAAAAAGCATGTAATGGGCGAACTGAGCAAGATCGGATGCTGTAGCAAATAACCCTGCACTCCCACTTACTTGCCCAAGCTGATATGCTTTCTCATCATGTACCTCCCCTTGAATAAAGGTTCCTCGATACTTTTCGGTTGCTGCCGCTTCTTTCTTCTCATCCTCTGTTAACAAATACTTTGTTTGAAAGAGTCCCCACGGGTTGAAGAGATGTTGTTGAACAAAGGTATGTAAAGGCTGATTCGTCACGGTCTCGATTACTTTCCCCAACAGAATCATCCCTAAATCGCTATAGACTACTTGATTATTAGGTTCGTAGATAAGATTCGTAGAAAGAATATCTTTTAGCACGTTTCGTTCGACCTGTCGATCCATATAAATTAGGTCGGCAGGTAATCCCGACGAATGCGTGATCAAATTTCCCAAGGTCACATCTTTAAAACGAAACTCCGGGATATAAGCTTGAACAGGATCCTTTAAGCTTAGCTTTTTTTTCGCTAAAAGCAATAATAGAGCTGGAGTTGTCGCAACAACCTTCGTCAAGGATGCGATGTCAAATAACGTATCATGGTGAATCATCTGTCTTTGAGCATCCTTATTACGAAAATGCCCGAAAGCTTGGTGATACTTTTCTTCCTTTCCTTGCGTAATCATTAAAACAGCACCCGGAATTTCCCTCTGGTCCACTTGTTCTTTTAAATACGTATCAAACACGTTTCTTCGTCACTCCCACCGCTTTACGTGTTTTTTCTAAAGCTGCGATATTACGATCCTGATCCGATTTAATAACCCCTAAAAACAACATGTCGACCACATTCAGTTGGGCCATTCGAGATCCCGTCGCTCCACTTCGCACATCCCTTTCAAGGGAACGCGTATGCAGCTTAATATCTGCTAGGTCGGACACCGAATTTTTCCCCGATTTCGTTAAAGTAATGATCGTTGCTCCATTCGCTTTCGCAACCGTTAAAGAATCGATAATATCTGTTGTTTGACCACTATAAGAAATCCCTAAGACAACGTCTGCTTCATTTAAGTTTGCCGAGACCGTAATCTGAGAATCTCGATCTAGTGCTAGTTCACACCAACGGTTAATTCTAGAAATCTTTTGTTTAAAATCTTGTGCGATCACACCAGATGCCCCAATCCCGTAAACGGCTATGACTCTAGCTTCTGCCAAAAAAGCAATTGCCTTTTCTAACTCCGTTTCCGATAAGACAGCAACCGTTTCTTCAATCGATTGAATATTGCTCATGGAAACCGTTTGGATTAACGACTGTATGGAATCGTCCTCTGGAATATCTCCATACAAGCGATTGTCATGATTAGACTTTGCTAAGTCGGATGCTATTTTTAGCTTTAAATCTTGAAAGCCATCACAGCCTAACTCTTTACTAAGCCGAATAATCGTTGCTTCACTTACATTTGTTCGATCCGCGAGTTTTTGAATAGACATGTTAGTAACCTCGCTCGGATGATTCAAAATAAACTCTGCTGCTTTTCTTTGCGTCGGTTTAAAGGAATCTAGTAATTCTTTTATAAAAAGGAGTTGATAGCTCATGTCATTCTTCCTTTACATCATTTCTTTTTTTCACAAGGGTGTTCGAAATATTTACTACAGTATATTAAACAATATTTCATTTTACAACACATTTTTGTAATATTATTTCATAAATTGTTTAAAAAGCATTCTAATTAAGGTATGATAGGTGCAACATCTTTCGCACAGAAGCTGGAGCGAAGCAATCATTCTAATGGAAAAGGAGGAATTTCCATGATCCCTCAGCACGTGAAACAAAGCTTCATAGATATTGTTGGTGCAAAAAATGTAGCAGACTCACAAGCTAGTAAGCTAGTCTACTCCTTTGATGCAACTCCGCAATTTCAAAGTATGCCAGATATCATCCTATCCCCAAGAAATACGAAGGAAGTATCAGAGATCGTAAAATTATGCAACGAACACCATATCCCTATCGTTCCTCGTGGATCCGGTACAAACTTAAGCGCAGGAACTACTCCATTAGAAGGTGGGGTTGTTCTTCTCTTTAAACATCTCGATCAAATAATAGAAATTGATGAAGAAAACCTAACGATTACTACACAACCAGGGGTGAATACCTTGGAGTTAACACAAGTTGTCGAAACAAAAGGGCTATTTTATCCACCAGATCCGAGTTCGATGAAAATATCCCAAATCGGCGGGAACATTAACGAAAACTCGGGTGGATTAAGAGGCTTAAAATACGGAGTGACACGCGACTATGTGTTAGGGCTTGAAATCGTCCTTCCAAACGGGGACATCATTCGAACAGGTGGTAAGCTTGCCAAAGACGTTGCTGGTTATGATCTGACGCGTTTATTTGTTGGCTCGGAAGGAACGTTAGGCATTGTTACCGAAGCAATCTTAAAACTAATCCCGATGCCTGAATCGAAGAAAACAATGCTAGCACTCTATCAAGATATGAATGCTGCAGCCAGAACCGTTTCCGCTATTATTGCCAATCGTATCATTCCGACCACACTGGAATTTTTAGATCAGCCTACCTTAAAAGTAGTCGAGGACTTTTCACGAATTGGTCTTCCAACAGACGTTAAAGCGGTTTTATTGATTGAACAAGACGGCGATAGCCAAACAGTCGAGCGAGATATGGAAAAAATCGAAGCAATCTGTAAAGACAATCAGGCAACCGATGTTCAAGTAGCCGAGACTGAGGTGGAAGCAGATGCCCTTCGAACCGCACGGCGAGCGGCCTTATCCGCACTCGCGCGATTACGACCGACCACGATTCTAGAAGACGCCACCGTGCCGAGATCCAAAATTGCCGAAATGGTTCAGGCCATTAATGAAATCGCTAACAAATACCAAATTGACATTTGTACATTTGGCCATGCTGGGGATGGCAACCTCCATCCTACTTGTATGACTGATGTACGTAATAAAGAAGAAATGGAACGAGTGGAAAAAGCATTACAAGAAATCTTCGAAAAGGCCGTTGCTTTAGGCGGAACGATCACCGGAGAGCACGGGGTTGGTGCCATGAAGTCTCCCTATCTACATCTAAAACTAGGAGAAGAAGGCATTGCAGCCATGGAACAAATTAAGAGAGCTTTTGACCCGAATAATATCATGAACCCTGGTAAAATTTTTGCAAAATCAGAACGAAAACGAATTGTGGTGAGTCAGGGATGAAAACCAAGGACATGCAAGTCATCCAACAAGAATTTAAAGAAAAAATGGACTATGATGAGCTTCTAAATTGTATGCGATGTGGGTTTTGTCTTCCGAGCTGTCCCACCTATATCGAATCTGGAAAAGACGAAGCCCATTCCCCAAGAGGGAGAATCGCTTTAATGAAGGCCCTGGTAGATGGGGAGATTGAACCTGACGAGGATGTAAAAAGATCCCTAGACATGTGCTTAGGTTGTAGAGCTTGTGAGCCTGTCTGCCCTTCTGGAGTCAATTATGGTCACCTTTTAGAGCAAGCAAGAGATATTATTTATCAAAATAAAAAAACTTCTTTGCCAGTGAAGGCTTTAAGAAAATCCGTTTTTTTCGGACTTTTTCCATACCAGGATCGTCTAATCCATACGACCGGTTTATTAGGCTTTTATCAACGATCTGGTCTTCAATCGGTAACACGAAAATCCGGTGTTATGAAACTTTTCCCAGAATCCATGCAGCTAATGGAAAAAGTTTTACCAGATGCTCCGACTAGAAAAAAGATGAAAGATCGACCGCATCATTTACCAGCCAAAACTACCCCGAAGAAAAAGGTGGCTTTCTTTTCTGGATGCCTCATGGACACGATGTTTTTGCCAACGAATGATGCAACAATGAAGTTGTTACAGTTAGCTGGATGCGAGATTGTCATACCACAATCACAGAATTGTTGTGGTGCATTGCACGGGCATAGTGGAGAAAAGAATAAAGGAAAAGAATTAGCGAAGCAAAACATCCGTGCTTTTGAGGAAGCAAAAGTGGACTACATTATTACCAATGCCGGTGGTTGCGGAGCTTTTCTCGTGGACTACGGGCATCTGTTAAAAGAGGAACCTGAATGGAAAGAACGTGCGGAGGCATTTTCTGCAAAAATCAAAGACATTTCTAGTATTCTAGTAGAGTTGGATTTTCATAAAAATGCCTTAAAAGTCGAAGATCAAGTAGTCACGTATCAGGACTCCTGTCATTTACGTAATGTACAACGGACTTTTTTAGAACCCCGAAAGCTGCTTTCCTCCATAGAAGGAGCAACCTATGTAGAGATGAAGGATGCAGACCGTTGCTGTGGTTCTGCTGGCATTTATAACATCGTAGAATCCGAAATGTCGATGAAAATACTGGATTATAAAATGGAGCAAACAAAGGCAACGAAAGCAAAAACAATTGTGACCGCTAATCCTGGCTGTTTGTTACAAATGAAGCTAGGGATTGAAAAGGAAGGCTTAAGTGATTCGGTTCGGGCGGTTCATATTGTTGATTTATTATTAGAAGCTCTCCAGGAGTGAAATAGTTCCATAAATTCAAAGCCATAATATTTTCACTGTAGTATGGTATTATAAAAAAAAGAACTTAATGGTGGTGATTACTTTGGCGAAAATTCAATCATCGGAAGAACTTATGAAATACATTTCAAATATGGATAGTGACAATTCTGTCGTTCAGTTTACTATTCCTGGAAAAGGAAAATTCACATTAGTTCTTCAAGAAGAAGATGAGCAAACCATAAAGTTTGAAGCTGAAAATAATCCTGAACTAAAACGTATGTTAAAGGAAAGTCAGGAACAATATGAAGAAGGACTGGGTATGTCAACCAAAGAATTATTGAAATCTCTTTCTAACAAGGACTTTATGTAATGGAGGAACGGAATGTAATTTGGTCTCCTGCTGTGAAAGAAAAACTTATTCAATTTAGGAGCGAAAGGTTTACAACTGAAGAAACTTTCGACTTTATTACTCAGTTTATCTTAGAGACAGAAAAGCTATTAGGAAATTCTATAATAAGAAAGTCGTATATTGAAGAAAATGGGGAATTCAAAGGCATTTCAAGGGTAGTTATTAAAAAGTTTAGAGTTTATTATAAATTAATAGGAAATGAAGCTATTATATTAGCAATACTTTTCCCTGGTGAAAACTAAATACCTGAATAAAGTTCATATTTTAAATTATAGGGAGCTTTACTTTTACCTTATTGAAAAAACGGCCCAGACCTGAACTGAGCCGTTTTTAATTTACTTTTTACACTTAAAACTTCGTTAAAATCCCTCCACCTTTATATGTTAGTTGTAAAAATTGACTTCAAATCCGAATCCGTACACCTCGGTAATTTAATAACCAAACAAATTCATAAGAAGTTTTTATTTGGAAAAAATACCAATTAGGACATATAAAATAATTATCCAGAATCTGTCCTTTCCAAGTAAACATTTTCATTCACTTTTGTTATAATAGTTGTAAAAAGGGCGATAAAAAGCATTTATTGTTCGCCTGAAAAAGACAAATGTTCATAAAGCGTTTTCAAAAGGAGGAAAATTCTTTGACTAGCTCAAAACTAAACCACTTTTTAAATGAAAATCTCGAGGAATTAAAGGCACAAGGTCTTTACAACGAAATTGACCCCGTACAAGGTGCCAACGGTCCCATTATTCACATTAACGGAAAAGACTTAATTAACCTCTCCTCTAATAATTATTTAGGATTAGCAACAGATGCACGACTAAAAAATGTCGCCAAACAAGCAATTGACTCTCACGGTGTAGGAGCAGGTGCTGTTCGTACAATTAACGGGACACTTGATCTTCACTTAAAACTAGAAGAAAAACTAGCTCAATTCAAAGGTACCGAAGCCGCTATCGCTTACCAATCCGGCTTCAACTGTAACATGGCTGCTATTTCTGCGGTTATGGATAAAAATGATGCTATTTTATCGGATGAGTTAAACCACGCTTCCATTATTGACGGTTGTCGTCTTTCCAAAGCAAAAATCATCCGTGTAAATCACTCGGATATGGAAGACTTGCGCCAAAAAGCGAAAGAAGCGGTTGAGTCTGGCCAATACAACAAAATTATGATTATTACGGATGGCGTATTCTCTATGGATGGAGACGTTGCGAAACTTCCTGAAATCGTGGAGATTGCGGAAGAATTTGATTTAATGACATATGTAGATGACGCCCATGGTTCTGGTGTTTTAGGAAAAGGGGCAGGAACGGTAAAACATTTCGGCTTACAAGACAAAGTTGACTTCCAAATCGGAACCCTTTCCAAAGCAATTGGGGTTGTCGGCGGTTATGTTGCAGGGAAGCAAAACTTAATCGATTGGCTAAAAGTACGCTCTCGCCCATTCCTATTTTCTACTTCCCTAACACCTGCTGATGTGGCAGCAAGTACAGCAGCGATTGATTTATTAATGCAAAGTAGTGAGCTTCAAGAAAAGCTTTGGGAAAACAGTGAGTACTTGAAAAAAGGATTATCCGAGCTAGGATTTGATATTGGACACAGTGAAACACCAATTACTCCTTGTATCATCGGAGACGAGAAAACAACACAACAATTCAGTAAACGACTAAATGAAGAAGGAGTTTACGCGAAGTCCATCGTCTTCCCAACGGTACCAAAAGGAACGGGACGCGTTCGCAACATGCCTACCGCTGCTCATACGAAGGATATGTTAGACCAAGCACTTGCAATTTATGAAAAAGTCGGAAAAGAAATGAACCTCATTTCATAACTGGGAGAAAACTTGAGGAGGAAACGACAGATGAAAAAAATTCTAGTTACCGGTGCGCTGGGACAAATTGGTTCAGAGCTCGTTCCGAAACTTCGTGAGATATACGGGGCGGACAAAGTAATTGCTACGGATATTCGCCGTATCGAAAATCAAGTTGTGAACGGTGGCCCTTTTGAAATCTTGGATGTGACGAACGGAAAAGCTCTACTTGATATCGCCAAAAAACATAATGTCGATACGATTATGCATCTCGCTTGCTTGCTATCAGCAAAAGCAGAAGACAATCCGCTTTTAGCATGGAACATTAATATGAACGGAACGTTAAATGCCTTAGAAGCAGCTCGTGAACTTGATGCAAAATTTTTCACACCAAGTTCCATCGGAGCGTTCGGACCTACTACACCTGCTGATAACACACCGCAGGATACCATCCAGCGTCCTACTACGATGTATGGAGTGAACAAAGTGTCTGGGGAATTACTTTGTGATTACTACCATAAAAGATTTGGTGTCGATACGAGAGGAGTACGCTTCCCTGGTCTTATTTCCTATGAAACATTACCTGGGGGCGGAACAACTGATTACGCTGTAGACATTTATTATAAAGCCATCCAAGATGGAACGTACACTTCCTATATTAAAGAAGGTACCTACATGGATATGATGTATATGCCAGATGCCATTCAAGCAATCATTCAGCTCATGCAAGCTGATCCGGATAAATTAGTACATCGAAACGCATTTAATGTTACGGCCATGAGCGTAGAGCCTAAGGATTTTGCAATAGCAATTCAAAAGTATATCCCTTCGTTCACATTAAATTATGAAGTAGACCCTGTCCGCCAAGCCATTGCAGATAGCTGGCCAAACTCCATCGATGCTTCCGCCGCTAAAAACGAATGGGGCTTTAAAGCTAAGTACGACTTGGAGAAAATGACAGAAGATATGCTCGAAAAATTAAAAGCAAAACAACTAGACCGAGTAGCGAATAACTAAATCTTTAAAAAGAGTTTGGAAACCCTTTCCAGACTCTTTTTTATGGTTATTTTTTGATCGTCCACTTATACTTTTCTATGTTTTTCCCTTTCTAGTAACCTACTATACATGTTTTGACTACCTGTTACATATAAATGACTTAGAAGCAGATCTGTTAGAGGACAGTAAATGTGGAGGATTTAAAAGGATTTCTGACAATATGAAAGCATTTCCACATATTAATCATTCTTTGTTAGGCTCATCCCTATCTATCCTTATTCATCCTTACAAATAACCAGTTTTTCAATTTTCCCTTTTTTGTGAGTTTTGAGATAATTATAGGTGGTATGGTCATAAAAAAGAAGGGGGCAACAATAAAATGAAAAAGAGATTAATAGCTTTATTGGCACTTGTTATGTCCATTGGTCTATTAGCTGCCTGTGGGACAAGTGATTCCACCTCTGGAGATGGAGACGGAGATTCAGAAGAAAAAACGTACACAGTTGCAACAGATGCAAACTTTCAACCATTTGAATATAAAAACCCAGACACTGGTGAAATGGAAGGATTTGACATTGACCTCATAAAAGCAATTTCTGAAGAAGCTGGTTTTAATGTTGAATTCAAGACAATGGAATTTGACGGTTTACTTGCTTCCATGCGTTCTGGAAAATTCCCAATCGGAATTGCAGGTATTTCCATAACGGATGAACGTAAAGAAACAATTGATTTTTCTGATTCATACTATGATTCAGGTTTAATCCTTGCCGTTCCAAAAGACTCTGATATAGCATCTATCGAAGATGTTGATGGTTTAAAAGTTGGTGCCCGTCAAGGTTCTACGTCTGAAGCTTATTTAAAAGAAAACACAGATGCTGAAGTTGTTGCATATCCAGAAATCGTAACAGCTTACATGAATCTGGAAAAAGATCGCCTAGATGCGGTACTTTACGATTTACCAAACGTAACGTACTACATTAAAGAAAATGCATCAGACAAATTAAAAACGGTTGGAGAAGTACTGGAAGGCCAACCATACGGAATTGCCTTCCCTAAGGATTCAGAACTTGTAGATCCTGTGAACGAAGCGCTTGCGACGTTAAAGGAAAACGGTAAATATGACGAGATCTACAAAAAATGGTTCGGTACAGAGCCTCCACAATAAATCCTATTTTTGATATGGATGTGCATAGAGGCGTAACAGGCTTTGCTTGTTACGCTTTTTTCATCAATGATAATAATTTATAATCAAGGAGAGATTCAAGAATGGATCAAATTATTAATTCGCCTTATATCCAGTCCCTTCCCTTTCTCTTCCAAGGGCTTGGTTGGACGTTACTCATTACCGTAATCGGATTGTTCTTCGGCTTTATTTTAGGAGGAATCTTTGGGATTGGGAAACTTTCAAAAGTTAAGTTCATACGGGCTATTTCTAGCGTATATGTAGAAGTTGTTCGAGGAACACCGATCTTGGCACAAGTGCTATTCTTATACTACGGTCTATCTGAAGACTTAATTGGCCTTAGCATAAATGCCGTCACAGCAGGGATTATCGCAATTGCCATTAATGCTGGTGCTTACATTGCCGAAATCGTTCGAGGAGCAGTTTACTCCATTGCACCGGGACAAACGGAAGCTGGTCGATCACTAGGCCTGACGGAAAAACAAACATTACGCTATATTGTATGGCCACAAGCCTTTAAACGGATGATTCCACCACTCGGAAATCAATTCATTATTAGTTTAAAGGACACCTCTATTTTTTCCGTTATTGCTGTCACAGATATCATTTATATGGCAAGACAATATTACAATGCCACATTCGAAATATTTGAAACTTTACTAATGGCATGTTTATTATATTTATTAATAACAATCCCAACTTCAATTTATTTAAGAAGATTAGAAAGGAAGCTGGATGTATAAATGATTACTGTAAAAGATTTGCATAAATCGTTTGGCTCATTGGAAGTACTGAAAGGCATCGATGCAGAAATTAAAGAAAAAGAGGTAGTTTGTGTTATCGGGCCATCTGGTTCTGGTAAAAGTACCTTCCTTCGTTGTCTAAACCTATTGGAGGATATTACCGCTGGTCATGTCACTATTGACGGTGTGGACCTAACGGATAAATCAACGGACATCAATAAACTTAGAACGGACGTAGGAATGGTGTTTCAACACTTCAACCTATTCCCACACAAAACCGTATTAGAAAACATTACCCTGGCACCAGTTAAAGTAAAAGGCATGTCGGCAGAAGAAGCGAGAAATATTGGTTTACCTTTATTAGAAAAAGTAGGTCTCTCTGACAAAGCGGACGTTTATCCTGATAGCTTATCAGGTGGACAAAAGCAACGTGTTGCCATCGCCCGGGCACTTGCGATGAACCCAAAGGTTATGCTGTTTGATGAGCCTACATCCGCTCTCGACCCTGAGCTTGTCGGTGACGTACTAGAAGTTATGAAAGGATTAGCCCAAGAAGGAATGACAATGGTCGTCGTTACACACGAAATGGGCTTTGCTCGTGAAGTGGGCGATCGAGTTATCTTCATGGATGAAGGAATCATTCAAGAAGAGGGAGATCCAGATCAAATTTTCTCCAATCCACAAAACCCAAGAACACAATCATTCTTAAGTAAAATCCTTTAAAATACAAAAGCTAAACTCCACCGTACAGAATAACGCCAACAGGTTATTGATCACACTATAAAGATACCATCTTCATAACAGATGGTATCTTTTTTTGTTACTATTTATCCTCTAATTGCTGCAAAACAATATGCAAATTCTCATAAATTTGATCAATAACAGAAAAGTCTGTTGCACCTATATAATATTTCTCCAGTTCATCGTGAAGCTCTTTTGCCTCTTTTAAATAGGAGACACCATCCTTAATACCTTGCTTATACCCTTTTGTAAACTTAGTAATCTCTGTTTTATAAGTTTCATCTGTTCCAGGTGTGACACTCGTTTCATACAGATCCACGATTTCATCGCCATGTCGACTCGGCATATATTCATGAGGGGCCGTGCTATCAAATACACAGACTCCCAGCTCTCGAATCACGACCATATCGACACTTTCCGGGTCAAACCCACAGTGATACACTTCCACATCGAAGCGTTTTTGCTCCGCAGCGGCAGCCACTTTTTTCAACAACGTTGATTTCCCTGTTCCCGCTCTCCCTTTTAGGAAATACCTTTTTGATAAGTCTTCCGTTAAATTTGGAATAAAATCAACTGGACCATTTGGAGTGGAAGCCCCAAAAAAACGATGGCGAGTGGTACCCTCAACTTGTTTGCTTTGTTCGTCTCCTACTACTTTTTTAATCAGTTCCTCTGTAACTTCATTCGCTTTCGCAAAATCCATTTCTTTTATATAAATATCCTCTAAGTCATCATGGACACGCAGTCCTCTTTCAAAGGAGGAATAGGCATTTTCATAAGCTTTGGACAGCTTTTCCTGATAGTCTAGAATCTCTTCTCGACTTTCCTCCAAACTTTCTGTATCCCATGCAATTCCTAAATTTAAGTAATTTTCAATTGCACCAGGAGCCTTCGGTTCTAAAACATGCGGTGCTGTTCCATCAAATACACCAAACTTTAAATCTGGAATAATTAATCCATCTAACGAATCAGGATCAGAAGAGCAATGAATTCTTTCTACATCGTATCCTCTTTCCTTCCACGTATCCGATAATCTTTTTATTAAACTGGACTTTCCTGTGCCAGGACCACCTTTTAAAATATAAACACTCTCCAGCCCTTGAAGATTGGAATCAAATAAATTATAAAACCCTTTGGCTGTATTGCCTCCGGCGTAGTAATTCCTTTCACGCCCAGTCATGTCATCACTCCTTCTCAATCTATATGACATCTTATGTAAGAAGAACGAATGGGGTGAATGCCTATTTACTTTTACCAATAAATTTAATATTTGAAAATTATTAACAGATTATTTACAATAAACTAGTAATCTATTAGGAGGTATAAATAATGAGAAGTACAGGCATTGTGCGAAAAGTAGACCAACTTGGACGGATTGTGTTGCCAAAGGAATTGCGAGCAACCTTTCAAATTGAAGAAAAGGATCCGCTAGAAATTTTTACAGAAGAGGATAAAATTATTCTACGGAAGTACGAGTCCAATTTGACTTGCGACGTTACAGGCGAAATTACGAATGAAAACAAATCATTTTGTAACGGAAAGATTGTCCTCAGCCCAGAAGGCATTAGACTTCTACAAGATGAATTAAAGAGAGCATAACTTCTTCTTAGCAACCTATTTACGAGGTTGCTTTTTTGTTGATTTGAGGAATGTTCAGTCCATAAAATATGTCTATTTATGTTATACTTACTGGTAGTGTGTTAATAAGGAGGAACTTGTTTCATGGTTCAAACGTATGAAAATTCCCGACTCAAAGTATTTTCGTTAAATTCAAACCCCGAGCTCGCTGCAGAAATTGCATCTAACATTGGTGTCCCACTTGGACAATGTTCCGTGAAGCAATTTAGTGATGGCGAGGTTCAGATAAGTATAGAAGAAAGTGTACGTGGTTGTGACGTTTTTGTTGTTCAATCGACAAGTGAGCCAGTCAATCAGCATATTATGGAGTTGCTGATTATGATTGATGCCCTAAAACGTGCTTCCGCAAAAACGATTAATGTCGTTATCCCATACTACGGCTATGCACGTCAGGATAGAAAAGCACGTGCAAGAGAGCCTATTACCGCAAAGCTTATTGCAGACCTAATCCAAAAAGCTGGGGCAACTCGCGTTATTTCTATTGATTTACATGCTCCTCAAGCTCAAGGATTTTTCAACATTCCAGTGGACCAACTTATTGGAATTCCTATTCTAGGTGATTATTATGAGAAAAAACAATTAGAAGATGTCGTGGTCGTTTCTCCGGACCATGGCAGTGTAAAACGTGCCCGTCAACTAGCAGAGCGTTTGAAAGCTCCGATTGCTATTATTGATAAACGAGGTCCAAGAGATTACATAGCTGGCGAATTAAATATTGTAGGAAATATTGAAGGAAAAACCGCTATATTAATTGATGATATTGTGGATACAGGAAATCGTGTGTCGAGTGGGACCAAGGCTTTGTTAGAAAATGGAGCTAAAGAAGTATATGCCTGCTGTACTCACCCTGTTCTATCAGGTATGGCCATCGAAAAGCTTAAGGAATCTGAGCTCAAGGAACTAGTTGTAACGAACAGTATTCCATTAACAGCTGAAAAACGCTTAGATAAGATTACCCAGCTAACGATTGCTCCATTACTAAGTGAAGCGATTATTCGCGTTTTCGAATATCAGCCCGTTAGTCCGTTGTTTGAAGATCAGTAGATTTTCACATCATGTATGTTATACTTTATGTAAACATACTTCTTAGAAACGGCAAGTGCTGGAACACCTGCCGTCACACAATAGATTCCCTTCAAGAGGAAAGCTATTAGAAATAAGGTGAAAATAACCACCCTTTTAAGCTGTCAGGCTCAAGGGTGGTTATTTCTTATGAAAGTCCAAACAATATCGTTAAACTTAATTTTTGTAATTCTTCGTTCTTCACAGTCTCTGTATGAAGGCTAAGGACTTTTCCTATACACCTCATGCAATTTATGTTATATTTTAATTAACATAAAATATACTAGTAAAGAAACGGCAAGTGCTCGAACACCTGCCGTCACGCAATAGATTCCCTTCAAGGGGGAAAGCTTTTAAAATTTGGTTAAAAATAACCACCCTTTGCTCTCCAAGCTCAAGGGTGGTTATTTTTTATGAAAGGAAAGAATTGCTATGATTAGCAGTCCCAACGAAATCATTAAACTCAACGTTTGAAAGACTTCATTTCCCATGGCTTCACTCCCTTTCTATATAAGAGGGGTAAAGCTTCCACCACCCTTGAACTTTCCTCTATCATGTTATTTCCATTATATTTAACCAATAAAAACCTCTAAAAGTCTTTCTCTCATCCATATAAAAGCAGCTCGGGTATTAAGCTGCTTTTAGTCTGGAAAGAAAGAAAACATACCATAATAATGTCGATATATCTCCGCCTGGTTTTCTATAGTAGTATGAGAAACAGCACTCCATCCCATTGCATCTGAAAATTCTCGATAAAGCTGTTGCAAGGTAGCTTGCTGATGAGCCATCTCCAAATGAGCTCTTCTGACATTAGGGTCCTTCATTAGACTTGCTGACATGAAGTTCTCATTTGCCATCATTTTGGAACTCGATTTCGATTCCATCGTAATCGATTTATCATGATCATGGTACGGAGTCTCTTTACTTTTATGGATTTCCTCTAACTGTAGATAAGGCAAAGGCGGAATAACAACTTCTCCATTATAATACGGATGGATAAAAGCCATCATAGCTTCCGTATGCGATTTCAACATTTCTCGATTTAATTCCAATAGATACCGTAACGTCGGATGAAATACCTTCCCCTCATACATTTTCAATTTGTGAATAAGCCCTTTATGAGCAGACAAATGCTCTGTCATTAATCCTAAATCAATAGCTGGTAAAGTCACTGTTAAAACCTCCTCTTACCCATCCTATGAGGAAAAAAGAGTTTAGGTTAATCGACCCTCATTCGACAAAAGGAAATAGTTAATGACAATTCTCTCTCTTTTTTCGTATAATAGCTAAGTTACTGATGTTTGGATAAAAATAAAAATGAGTCACAATCTAAGATATGAATTGGGGGTTATTTTGCATGTTTAGTAAAAAGAAAGATAGATTTTCCATTTATTTAGTGGACTTTGCAACCCATTTAAACAAAGCAGCAGATTATCTCGTGCATTCAAAGGTAACCGATGAAGCTTCCTTGGACACCTTTTCCCAAAAAATTAAGCAATTCGAAACAGAAGCTGATGAAAAGGTTCATGTCATCATCAAAGAACTCAACCATGCCTTCATCACACCTATTGAGCGCGAGGATATATTGCAACTAACCATGGGACTAGATGACATTATTGACGGAATGGAAGAATTCTCTGCCATGATGAGCATCTATAACATTTACTCTTCGGATACATATATCGACCAGTTTACAAACTACATTCTTTTATGTTCCAAAGAGATCTTACAATCCACTGAATTACTATCAGAGAATAAATTACAAGATATGGAGACCCATGCGATAAAGATTAAGGATCATGAGACACAATGTGACACGTTATATAGAGAATCTCTTCGAACCCTATTTCAAAATCAGTCAGATCCAATAATAGTCATTCAATACAAGGAGCTGTACGAAATCTTAGAAGAAATTGCAGACTATTGTCAAAATGTTGCTAGCCTCCTGCAAAGCATCATTATGAAAAACGTCTAAGAGGGAGATTCCATGGATTTTTTGCTTATCATCACCATATTAATTGTCATATTTGCCCTAGCATTTGATTTTATTAATGGATTTCACGATACCGCTAACTCAATTGCAACCTCTGTTTCCACGAAGGCTTTAACACCAAGAAGAGCTATCATCCTCGCGGCAGTTATGAACTTCATTGGAGCTTTAACTTTTACAGGGGTTGCCAAAACAATAACAAGCGGCATTGCCGACCCTTTCCAGCTTCAAAATGGATTAGCGGTTATCCTAGCTGCATTAATCTCTGCTATCTTTTGGAACCTGCTCACATGGTATTATGGAATTCCAAGTAGTTCTTCCCATGCCATCATTGGTTCCATTACGGGAGCAGTCATAGCCTCATCAGGTTTTGAGGCTATTCAATATAGTGGCTTTTTAAAAATACTGCAAGCCCTTATCTTATCTCCTATCATTGCGTTTGTTGTGGGCTTTTTATTCTATGCACTTATTCGGGTTGTTTTTCGCAATAAGAACTTGGCCAAAACGAACAAACAATTTAGACGAGTACAGATTTTAACCGCAGCATTGCAATCCTACACGCATGGAACGAATGATGCGCAGAAAGCAATGGGGATCATCACCATGGCTTTAATTGCGGCTAATCTTCATGAAACGACCGATATTCCGTTCTGGGTACAGCTTTCCTGTGCTGCCGCTATGGGATTAGGTACCTCAGTGGGGGGCTGGAGAATCATTAAAACAGTCGGTGGGAAAATCATGAAAATCCGTCCCGTTAACGGTGTTGCCGCTGATTTAACTGGTGCAGCTGTAATATTTGGGGCTACTTTTATTCATTTACCAGTCAGTACAACCCACGTTATTTCTTCTTCCATTCTAGGTGTAGGCGCCTCTCACCGCAGAAAAGGAGTAAACTGGGGAGTTGCAAAACGAATGCTGATTACATGGGTGATCACCTTGCCAATAACAGCAACGATTGCCGCTATTACTTATTTTGTAATGAGCTTGTTTATGTAAGTGGTTCACTGCTTGTAAATGGTATATGGCTTTGCAGTAGCAATTGTCAATCCGTTTTTCTCCACCAAAAGGGAGGGACCATCTTGGCCCCTCCTTTTATCCATCTGCTCGTTTCAATTTCTCCAACAAATTATCAGACCACTTATCATCCAATGGCTGACTAAATAAAAATCCTTGAAGCTTATGACAGTATTTGCCCTTTAAATACGTATGCTGCTCCTCTGTTTCAATTCCTTCCGCAACAACGGTAAGTTTAAGCTTTTCAGCAATGTCAAAGATAGCAGATAAAATGACATCGTTCGATTTTTCTTCGAGTTTGTCCATAAAGGATTTATCTATTTTCAACGTATCTACCGGTAAGCTCTCTAAGGAGTTTAAGGATGAGTAGCCAATACCAAAATCATCAATGGCTACACTCACACCAAGCGCCCTTAATCGTTTCAAAATTTGAATGACTTCTTCTTTGTTTTCAATGATAGATGATTCGGTAATCTCTAGTTCCAACCAGCTTGGATCTAAACCTGTATCCTTTAAAACATTTCTTACGTGGTCAACAATTGTGTCATTTTTCAATTGTAATGGCGACAGGTTAATAGACAAACGAACGGGATTAAACCCTTGCAGCTGCCAGTCTCTCGCCTTTTGACAAGCATTTCTCAATACCCACTCGCCTAATTCTTCGATTAACCCGACCTCCTCTGCAATCGGAATAAACGTACCTGGAGAAATATAACCTAACTTAGAATGCTCCCATCTTAGCAAGGCTTCCATGCCAACCAAGCTTCCATTCTGATTATCAATGATTGGTTGGTAATGAATCGAAAGTTCATTCCGTTTCGAGGCTTGTTGTAGATCGACCTCTAATCGGCGCTTCGTAGCAAGCACCGTTTCCATTTCGGCGGAGTAAAAACGGAATGTATTTTTCCCTTGAACCTTCGATTGATACATTGCAATATCTGCTTGTTTGACTATTGTATCGTAGGAAGACTCTCCTCCTTTAAACAAGCTAATTCCTATACTTGCTGTAATAATCACCCTGTGACCATTGTATTCATACGGTTCCGATAGACTCGCCAATATTTGTTTAGACGTATCTGCTGCAATTTGTCTACTTTCTATATGAGGCAGCAGTACAGTAAATTCATCCCCACCAAGTCGGAAAATGGCCCCTTTATCCTCAAGAGTCTGCTGAAGCCGCTCGCTTATACTTTTTAAAATGCTATCCCCTGCATCATGTCCAAACGTATCATTGATGTATTTAAAGCGATCTAAATCAAAATAGAGTAAGGCAGATAAATACTCTGTATCCCCGATATAAACTAATAAATCGTCCAATTCCTTTCTAAACATCTTACGATTCGGCATGCCTGTCAAATCATCATGATAGGCTTGAAAAAGAATTTGTTCTTCTTGATTCTTCAACTCCGTAATTTCCGTTCCTACATAAAGGACATGTGTACGATCTTCTGTCAAAGCCATTATGGGTACTTTTCCATATTGGAACCATCTCATGTTCCCTTTGTAATCAAATAGGTACTCCTCATCTCGTAGCTCCGTGTTGGAAATAAGTACCTCTCTGTTAATGTCTAGTGTACGCTCTGCACCTTTTTTATTCGGATTAAAATCTATTTCTTTTTTCCCTATTATTTCTTCTGGGGTCTTGTTAAATAGTGCAGCATACTCGTGGTTAACTAATAAGAATTCTCCATCCCAATTCATGACGTATATCGGATTCGGATTATAGTTCACAATACGATCTAGAAACTTTCGTTGTTGCTCTGAATAATTCGTTTTCGCTTGAATGTCCTCTTTCGCCACTTTAAGATGGCCAATCATATCATTAAACTTGGAAGCAACGAACCCAACCTGTGATCGATCTTCAATACCAGAAATCTGTTGGGTATAATCCCCTGCGCTGACATATTCAATCGCATCGTATAACTTTTTCATTTGCTTTCTCGTTCTGGATAGGAACAGCATAATAATGAGCAAAACTAGTAAGGCTGATCCAAAAAACATCGTTAAACCAATTGGGTAATAGGCCCGAAGTACTTCAGGTGGCGGTGAAGTCGGAACAAAGGTGACAATTCCCCATTCCATGGTCGAAATATATCGATAAAAAGCGTGTATCGATGTTCCATCGTCTAGCTTTATCGTAGTATGACCAGACTCCCTATTTAACACTAATTCTGCTATTTCAGGAAAATAGTTTGTTTGTCCAAGTCTATCGACATCTGAGACAAAAATAATCGTACCTTGCTCATCCACGATAAACGTATCATTTAGTCCTTTGGCTGCAAAAGAACTGCCTAGTATATTGTACAGTTTGTTATCACCCAAATGGATAGACAAATTGACAACTCTTTCTACCTCATCCCCATCTATAAGCGGAACAGAGATAACCAGGATACTCCTTTTCGTTCTAGCTTGTATTACATCAGAAATATAAATAGACTTCGTTTTAATCGCTTCTTGAACATAAATTCGGTTTGATAGATTTTTAACAGGGGCAATATCGGTTGGAAAGTAGCCGACAACATTCCCATTTTTATCTACGATGGTTCCCCCATCTATAAGCGGTGAAAAGTTGGAGATCCCTTCTAAATGGCGGTTAACTTGTTCAGAGGATTGCATATAGAGGTCCTTTTCATTTTGAATGCTTTTCCCTAACAGCTGCAAATCTTCCAATAACTGAGTAGAGTCCGCTTCGATATCAAAGGCAACCTCATCCATTACTTCTTCATAATGATCAATGGTATTATTCGCGATGATGATTTTGGATGTAAAAAACAACAAAGCAAAAAATCCCACCACAGATGAGAAAATGATTAAAAATGTGACCCATGTATTTTTTAGTCTCCAGTAAGATGTATATTCCATAAGATCCTCCGTCACAGTCACTATTCGACAATTATTGACATTTTTATTATAGCATGAACGAACTTCCTTTCATTCTTTTTTCGGCAACTTATCAATGAATATGAAAGGAAAATGAAAGATTTTGTGTTAAACTTTTATTGTCTCTCATAGATAGACAATAGAGAACTTTTTCATTTTATATTATAGGAGGGATTAGATGAGTTCAGAAAATCTAGATCGAGCAGTTGGAAACAAACGCATTCAACGATTAAACTTTAGAATTGGTGCATTTGGAGCAGCAGTACCACTGCTATTTTTTGTTATTTGGGCGATCACCATAAGTGTTCTGCAACTGTCCTCTGAGGTTGGACTTGTTATGGGGGCCGTACTTGGACTTGGATTAGGTCTATTCTTCTGCAAAAGCAAATGGGCTGATTACGCACAAGGTCTATTTGATGGACTAGCACAACCTATTGGCGTTATCGCTATGGTCGCATGGTTTTATGCTGGGATGTTCGCACAAATCTTACAGGTCGGTGGATTAGTGGAAGGACTAGTATGGGTTGGTGCGATTACAGGCTTAACTGGCGGGTTATTTGTTGCACTTACTTTTCTATTAGCTTCTACATTTTCAACAGCTGTTGGAACAGGATATGGAACAACGGTAGCCTTCTGTACTTTGATGTACCCTGCAGGAGTAGCAGTAGGAGCAGATCCCGTGATGATGTTTGCAGCTATTTTAGCTGGAGCGGTATTTGGGGATAATCTCGCACCTGTTTCAGATACAACCATTGTTTCCGCAGCAACTCAAGATGCGGATGTACCTGGCGTTGTGCGAAGTCGATTTAAGTATTCGATAGCAGCAGCCATCCCGACGCTAATTCTTTTTGCAATTTTCGGCGGGAGTGAAAACGCTTCACAAAATCAGTCCGCTATTTCGGATATGATGAATCAAACAAATCCATCTGGTTTATTGATGCTAATCCCGTTTGCTTTAGTTCTTTTTCTCGCATTAAAGGGACACCATCTTATCACCTCTTTATCTTGGGGAATCCTTTTAGCTGTACTAATGATTCCACTTCTAAACTTAGGAACGTTTGGCGGTATTATTCGATTTAATCCTGATTCCGACGCCATTGTAGAAGGTGCTTTAATTGACGGAGTCAGCGGCTATATGAACATGGCAATTCTTATCTTACTCATCGTCGCTTCTGCCCATCTATTAAAGTTAGGTGGTACGATGGAAGTTATTACTAGAACATTAGTAAAATGGATTAAAAATTCGGTTCGAAGAGCTGAACTAGCAATCTGGTCGATCGTTGCTCTTCTAAACAGCGCAATCACGATTAACACAGCTGCCGAAATTGCCGCGGCCCCTTTTGTTAAAGAAATTGGAGAAAAATATAAGATTCATAGCTATCGAAGAGCGAACATGCTGGATGCCGTAACCTCTGCTCTTGGATATATTTTCCCGTGGGGGGCACCAGTGTTACTCGGTTGGTCAACCATCAAAATGATGAAGGAAACCTATGAATGGCTACCAGTCGTCGATCCGACGTCTGTTTTCCCATTCGTTTTCCAAGGTTGGTTATTGGTCATCGTTATGCTCATTGCAGCCATTACGGGCTGGGGATTGCGTTACCAAGGTGAAAATGGAGAAGAGTTAAAAGAACGACCAAAAGACTGATAAGAAACAAATTGAAACGGACTGTATCTTTTTTAGACGCAGTCCGTTTCTATATATAATATGGGGGATTATATCCTAGTTACTACTTTCTAAATGCTACAAGTTGTTTATTTAGTGACTCTGTTTGTTGATACACTTGTTTATAAACCTTAAACAACTCTTGATAGATTTTCACATGCTCAGGATTGGGCTTGTAGGTTTTTGCTTCCTTCAAGAACTCTTTCGCGCAATCCTGTAAGGAGTCAAACCATCCACTGCCATATGCAGCTAACATCGCTGCTCCCATTCCTGGTCCTTGCTCGCTTGTTAACTTTATGACTTCAGCATCGAAAATATCTGCTTGCATTTGCAACCAATCTTCGTTCTTTGCTCCTCCACCAATGGAAATGATGGAATCAATAGTCTTTCCACTTTCACGGAAAATTTCAATAGATTCGTTTAAAGAAAAAGTTATACCTTCTAGTACAGAGCGAACCAAATGCTTTCTTTCATGAGAGCTATCCATGCCGATAAAGCTCGCACGAATTGTTGCGTCTGCATGGGGGGTTCTTTCCCCAACTAGATAAGGAGTAAATAATAACCCATCTGATCCAGGAGCAACCGTACTTACATCCGCAACCAACTCTTCAAACGATTCATTTTTTGCAAATACTTCTTTGAACCAAGTTAGGCTATGACCAGCTGAGAGTGTCACACCCATCGTATAATAGGCACTTTCCTCTCCATGGTTGAAGTAATGGACTTTACCTGCAAAATCTTTATCGTTATTTTCCTCATAGGAAAGGACAACACCGGATGTTCCGATACTACATAGGGATTTTCCTTCCTCTAAAATACCGGAGCCAATCGCACCACAAGCATTATCTGCTCCACCAGCAAATACTTTCGTTTCAGAGGATAAGCCTGTTATGGAGGCAATCTCAGAAGTCACTGTACCAACCAGCTCATGGGAAGCTACTAATGGTGGACAAAGAGCGATGTCAACTTCTAGTCGCTCACAAATTTCTTTGCTCCACTCTTTTTTTGCGATATCTAGCATAAGAGTTCCTGCAGCATCGGAATACTCCATATGCAAGGCACCTGTAAGTTTTAAACGAAGGTAATCCTTTGGCAATACAAAGCTTGCCGCCTTTTGATAAAGTTCTGGCTCATACTGTTTAACCCATAAAATCTTAGGTAAAGTAAAGCCTTCGAGTGCTGGATTTTTCGTAATCTCTAGCAATTGCTCTTCCCCAACAGAATCGTAAATTTGACTACATTGCTCCGTTGTTCTCGTGTCGTTCCAAAGAATCGCATTGCGAAGAGGCTCTTGCTTTTCATCCAATAAAACAAGACCATGCATTTGTCCAGAAAAACTAATACCTTGTATGTCCTCTATATTTCCTGTAAAGGATTGAACGAGATCAGACAGCCCTGCAACTGTCTGATCCACCCAATCCTGGGGGGCCTGTTCACTATACCCTGTTTTTTCTTGGATAAGAGGATAGGGCTTCGATACCTCTTGAACGACGGAACCTGTTTGGTCAACAAGAAGAATCTTCACCGCACTTGTTCCTAGGTCCACTCCAATAACGTATTTCATACTTTTCATCCTCTCTCTGACGAGAAGTTAAGGGAATTATTCACCCGCATAAGTTTGAAGTAAATATTGGTTGATCGTCGCTTTAATGCTTTCTAGACGACCGGATTGGTGCTTAATTTCAGTCAAGCCTAGCGCATGCTCTTCTAGCTTGCGGAAGTCTGTTTTTCCTTCTACGATATCTTTTCCGATACCTTCTGTGTAGCTCTTATAGCGATTTTCAACAACACCATCTAGAACGTTGTCATCGATTAATTTTTGTGCAATTTTATATCCAACCGCAAAGCTATCCATACCAGCAATATGTGCGTGGAATAAATCTTCTGGCTCGAAGGATCCTCTTCTTACCTTAGCATCGAAGTTTAGACCACCTTTACCTAATCCACCGTTTTTAATAATTTCATACATCGCTAAAGTAGTAGAGTAAAGATCAGTAGGGAATTCATCAGTATCCCAGCCAAGTAATGGGTCTCCTTGGTTCGCATCAACGGAACCAAGCATACCGTTCACACGTGCATAACGAAGCTCATGCTCGAACGTATGACCAGCAAGTGTAGCATGGTTTGCTTCAATATTAAATTTGAAATGATCTTGCAAGCCATAGTGTTGTAAGAAAGCATAGCCAGTTGCTACATCAAAGTCGTATTGGTGAGTGGTCGGCTCTTTAGGTTTAGGCTCGATTAAGAATTGAGCATCGAAGCCGATTTCTTTAGCATAGTCTACAGCCATATGGAAGAAACGGCCAAGGTTATCCATTTCTAACTTCATATCTGTATTAAGTAACGTTTCATAACCTTCACGGCCACCCCAGAATACGTAGCTTTCTCCACCTAGTTCTTTACCGATTTCCAATCCTTTTTTCACTTTTGCAGCAGAGTATGCGAATACATCTGCATTACTAGACGATGCTGCACCGTGTAAGAAGCGAGGATTTGTAAAATTGTTGGCTGTATTCCAAAGCAACTTCACTTTGCTATCTTTCATGTAATCTTTAATCATGGCAACAATCGTATCAAGATTTTGATAGGTTTCTTTTAAGCTATCCCCTTCTGGTGCGATATCAACATCGTGGAAACAGAAATAAGGAACACCCAGTTTATCAAAAAACTCGAACGCTGCTTCTACTCGTGCTTTAGCTAGATCCAAACCTTTGTATTTGTCCCATGGACGAATCGCTGTACCTGTACCGAATGGATCCGACAAATCTTCCGTAAACGTGTGCCAATAAGCCACGCCAAAACGTAGGAATTCCTCCATCGTTTTTCCACCGATTTTTTCTTCTGGATTATAGAACTTAAATGCGTATGGATTTGTTGATTTGGCACCTTCATAATTGATTTTGCCAATAGTAGGGAAATAACTCATTTTGTAACCTCCTAATGTATTAGATCACGCTTTATGAAGCGTTTACATACCAATTCCAAAAATGTTCCACTTAGGTATGTAACATAACTTTTATTGTAAATGCTTTCATGACCTAATTATACCAATCTTATATTAGTTTGTCTATTACATAAACAAAGTTTATGATAAACTTATCGGGACAGGAATTTGGACAAATAGTGTGGAGGCTTTATAATAAAAATCGTTAGATTGAACAAAAGCAGGAACGCCTTTGTAGCAACGCTTCACTAAATTCCAGGTGCAAGAGTTGGACTTGACCTTTTCTTGTTCACAGTACCCGGAGTCTTTTTAATATTCGATGTAACAACAAAATGAGGAGGAGTATTCATGAATCCTGCAGGCGGTGTCCTCTATAGAATACTAGAATGGATCACAAGGTTTGCCTACCTACATATATTATGGTTTCTATTTACATGTCTTGGTGGAATTATATTAGGACTCTTTCCTGCAACCATCACAA